>VGML01000011.1 GCA_016866415.1 Bacteroidota bacterium
TATCGATACGACAAAAAAGGTGGATCTGTATTGGATTCAGTTGATTCTGATCAAACGATTGCAAGTGATAATGAGCAAATCATTCCTGAGTGGGGAGTTTCAGTTCAAATTTACCAAGAGAAGTATTTCTTCCCTGATGGAACAGGAAACTTAGCTGCTAAATCAACGGATATGATTGAATCATCGATTGAATTCAAAGACTCCTCAAAACGTTGGTTGGGCGGAGTTCCAGATAACGATGCGTATTTCCCAACGAATTGGATTCGTTCGGGTGATTATGCGCCTGTTGATGATGAAAACGATGCTGCCTATGAATGTCAACCAAATGGCGCTGCGTATTTGGATCCGTGTAAATATAGAGACGAAGTTGGTGCCGACCCTGATCAGAAGTATGAATCTGTATTGGAAGGAACAATTGCTCCACATAGATTGGTTGGTTATCAGGCAGATTATATGCCGCTAGCTTACTTTGGAACATTTAATGGTTCAAGTAAGACAAACGCTTCGATTAGTTTCCTGCCGAGTGTGAATATTGTACTGACGGATGACGAATCGAAATGGACACGTTGTCCTGTCATTGAATTAGGAAGAAATACAGCTTTGAATATCGGGCAAGCAGCATCTGGCGCAATGAGAAAGAGTCCAAGTGTGGATAAGAATGGTAATCCAGATGGAACGGGTACAGGAATGGGATGGTTCCCAGGTTATGCGGTTGATTTAGAATCAGGAGCACGTTTGTATATGGCATTTGGTGAGAATTCATTCCTTGGAGGTGAGAATGGAGCTGATATGGTTTGGAATCCTACTGATCGTTTGGTGAGTAATGTTGGAACACCATTGATGGGAGGGGTTCATGCAATCTATGTATTTAGCTACAAGCAAAAGTCAACAAACGGATTTTCGAATGGATTTGACTTCCCTGCTTATATTCCATCGGATGCTGAGTCTAATGGAAGTAACTTCTTACAAAACAAGTGGGCTGAAGTTGAAACGAATTCAACATCAGCAAAACGCGAATTGTACGGAAGTTTGGCTTGGGTAGCTTATCCAATGTTGGAACCAAACCAAACATTACTTTCAACGGATGTTACAATCAAACTACGAATCAACAAAGAATACAAAAACTTCGTTGGTTCAGGAGAGAATGGCGGACGACCGATGTACTCGTGGTCAATGGATGAAATAGCAACAGAGCTTGGTGCAACGAATGCGTTGCAAGAGGCTCTTGATATGATAAATGTTGTGCCTAATCCATATTATGCATTTTCTGAATATGAAAGAACACGATTGGATACGCGAGTTAAAATCACAAACCTACCAGAGAAATGTACTGTAAGTATTTATACAACAAGCGGTAAATTAGTTAGAACGTTCAAAAAAGATAGCGAGGTAACTTCTTTGGATTGGGATTTGACAAATCACAAGGCGATACCTGTAGCTGGAGATGTTTATCTGATTTATGTTGAGGTTCCTGGAGTTGGAACGAAAGTCCTTAAATTCTTTGGGGGTATGAGACAAGTTGATTTACAAGGTATTTAATAAGATTGTTTATGAAAGGTATGAAAAATAAATTTTCGATAACTCTTGCTTTATTCACAGCAATGAATGTTTTTGCTGGAAATGAGGATCGTGTAGGTTCTGCTGGTGCGTCTCATTTATTAGTGAATCCTTGGGCGAGAAGTTCTGCTTTGGCAGATGCGGCATATGCGAATACGAACGGATTAGAATCAACTTACATGAATATTGCAGGTTTGGCTTTTACTGATAAAACTCAAATTAAATTTAATTATTCAAATTGGTTGGGTAGCGCTGGTATTGGATTAAACTCTGCTGGAATTGCTCAGAGAGTTTCTGAATCGAGTGCTATAGCTGTTAGTGTGCAATCAATGAATTTTGGTGATATTCCGATAACTACGGTGGCGAACCCTGAAGGAAATATCGGTTTCTTTTCACCTCGTGCAAACGTTTTCAACGTAGGTTATGCCAAGGCTTTTTCCAAAAGTATATATGGAGGTGTTAATTTCAAGGTTATTTCTCAAAGTATATCAAATTTACGTGCAAATGGTGTTGCGGTAGATGCAGGAATTAGATATGTAGCGGGTGAAAACGATCAAATTAAGTTTGGTATTGCTTTGAAAAATGTAGGTCCAGTAATGCGATTTAAAGGTGATGGATTATCACAGCAGGTTTCTTATGTTTCAACAGAATATATTGCTTCTTTAGAGCAGCGTTCAGCAACATTTGAATTGCCATCACTTTTATCAATAGGAGGTTCTTACGATTTTATATTTAATGAGCAGAATAAACTAAATGTTGCATTGGGCTTCACAGCAAATTCGTTCATGAATGATCAATATCGAATTGGTTTAGATTATACGATGACTAATGAGAATATGGCATTTAATTTTAGAGCGGGATATGCTTATGAAAAGAATATTCTTAATGTTGAAAATAGATCGAATGCTTTAGTAGGCCCATCTGCTGGATTTTCAATTGATGCCCTAGTTGGTAAGAATAAAAGTGCCCTAGGACTTGAGTATTGTGCGAGAATGGCTGGAGTTTTTGGTATAATTCACACTGTAGGAGCAACAATTAGTTTAAAATAAATTATTAAATTTGTAAAGCAAGAGAGTCCAAGGGCTCTCTTGTTTGCGTTTTATAAAATTTGATTTATGTCACAAGTTAGTTATTACACACCAGAAGGTCTTCAGAAATTAAAAGACGAATTACACGAATTAAAGACGGTACAAAGACCAGCTATATCAGAGCAAATTGCTGAAGCAAGAGACAAAGGGGACTTATCTGAAAATGCGGAATATGACGCAGCTAAAGAAGCCCAGGGAATATTAGAGATGAAGATTTCAAAGCTTGAGGGAATAATCGCTAATGCTCGTTTAATCGATGAGAGTGGAATGGATACCTCCAAAGTATACATACTTTCTAAAGTTAAATTGAAAAATCACTCCAATGGTTCTGAAATGAATTTGACTCTAGTTGCAGAAAATGAGGCCGATTTTAAATTACAAAAACTTTCGGTAAGCTCCCCGATTGGAAAAGGTTTGTTAGGGAAATCTAAGGGAGACCTTGTTGAAATAAATACACCAGGGGGAATTATTAATTTTGAGATCTTAGAAATAACTCGTTAATGGCAACGATTTTTTCGAAAATTATATTGGGAGAAATACCTTGTTATAAAATTGCAGAAGACGATGAGTTTTTAGCGTTCTTGGATATTAATCCTTTGGCTATTGGACATACTTTAGTAATTCCTAAATTAGAAGTAGACTATATTTTCGACTTAGAAGATGAATTTCTCGGCCGAATGATGTCCTTTTCTAAAGAAGTGGCAAGAAAATTGAAGAATAATATTGATTGCAAGAGAATTGGAGTATGTGTAATTGGACTTGAGGTTCCTCATGCACATATTCACCTTATACCGATTAATACAGTTTCTGATATGAATTTTTCAAAGACAAAATTGGTTTTAACAGACTCAGAATTGAAGGAATTGCAGTCCACTATTACAGGGTGTTAATTATGCATTTACCGAATTTAAGATTTATTTTAATTGTTGTTTTATTTATCTCTACTCATTCATATTCCCAGAGTTCAGAACAGCAATCTCCGGTAAATTCAATGAAAATTTTATTTATTGGCAATAGCTATACGCACTATAATAGTATGCCGGAACTTTTTGAAAAACTGGCAAGATCGAAAAAGGTCAAGATTGATGTATCAATGAATGCAAAAAGTAATCATACGTTTAAAATGCATTGTCAACGAACTGAAATGTTTGAGGCTATTAGATCACAAAAATGGGATTATGTCGTCGTTCAAGGTTTTAGTCGTGAGTTAATGTATGAAAAGGAAGTTATTGATACTGCATCATTACCGTATTTTAGACAAATTATCGATTCGGTTTATTCCAATCACTCCTGTACGAATGTGCTTTTATATATGACTTGGGGTTATAAAAATGGTTTTATAAATGGATTAGATACGCTGAGCTATGAGGATATGTCAAATCGTGTGCAGCGAGGTTATGAGTATCTTTCAGAGTTACATAATTTAAGTATCGTGCCAATAGGTCAAGTATGGAAATCGTTTAGGAAAAATAATCCAAGTATTGATATTTATCAAGAAGATGGTCAGCACCCTAATTTGATGGGTTCGTATTTGATTGCATCTGGGTTTTATTCGTCTATATTTAAGTCTAGTCCAGTCGGAGGTTATTTCCCTAAAATTGATAGTGCTGTGGCAGTTAAAATACAAAATACGGCATCTAAATATGTTAATAAGAACTTAGACACCTTTAAGTTGAATAAAAACACCTTAGATTTCGATTATGAACGAACTAAAAAAGGTGAATATTTCATAACTGCGTCAGCAAATTTTCCAGAAGCGGATTCACTTAATTGGATTGTGGAAAATAAGGTAATTTCAAAAAATACAAATCTCAAATATAAGTTTAAAAAAGAAGGAACCTATTACGTAAAATTGATTGTATTTGATAAGTGTGGAACTAGAGAAATATATAGGAAAGCTATTTTTAAATCACCCCCACCTCCTAAGCCAAAGAAAAAGTCAAAGCCAAAAAACAACTCTAAAACGAGTCGAAGGATTTAAATCTTGTAAACGCTAGCCCAAAATTTACTTATAGGACGCAATATAAATTGAAGTTTATCTTTAATTACATCAATGTATTGGATAAGAAGTGCATGAAATCCAATAAATGAAACAGCCCCGATGAACGCTTGCCATGGATTTAGCGGGTTATGTTTTTGATTAAAAAAGTCATTTATTCCGATTACAATAACACTGCCGTATAAAACCATAAAGTGGATAATAAAGATGGTCAATGTGTTTTGCCCCATTTTTAAAAACAAATTATTCTTTCTATTTCCGATAAGTATATTGATTAATAATAGAATACTAAGTATCAATAAAGACATTCCTACTCGCTCGTACAACCAATCAATTGAATAAAGCTTTGGAAACGAATTGAATAATAAATATCTATTAATAAAGTTTAATATCGGATTCGAAAAAAAGAAAATGCAAATACCAGAAATAAAAAGTGCTAATTGAAACTTGTATGTCAGTACGTTGTTTTTAAATCGGTACAACATTGTTCCTATAAATGCGCCATAAATTGTAAATCCTAAATTCGGAATAATAGGAAATATGGAAAATTTTGATTCATTTCGAAAAATGTTTTGTATAAATTGTGGCGCATTCTGCGGCCAAGGAATTGGCAGTTTTTGCATTGGAATGTACAAGGTAAATAGAAGTGTGCCGACAGCAAGGTATAAAAGCCAAATCGGTATGAATTTAAATACGCGAGACAGTCCGTAACATGAAAGAATAATAAAAATCCCAATCGCAATACATTGTAAAACATGGAAGGAATATACCTGAAGTAGATAACCCCAAAAGAGCAATTCTATAATTCGTTTAAATCCTTTTTTTACACGAACGTTTTTGAAAAAAGTTTCTTTTTCATTGCCCAATAAAAGATATACAAAAACAACTCCTGTAATCGTTAAAAACATAGGGGAGGTAAAACCGCGAATGTATTCCCAAATGTCAAAAACAATGTAATTCCAATCAGCAAAGCGAGAAATGTCTTCAGGACGTCTATACTGCTTGCCTAATGTTGTATCTACAAAATGACCTTCAAGCATCAAAATGATGGCGATACTTCGTGCCATATCAATAAATTGAAGACGTGATTTTACTTGTTTGATTGGTTGCGATTCAGTCATTAATTATTTCTTGACTTCGGATGTAATAAACAATTCAAGTTTATTTTCAAAACCTTCGACTTCCAATTGCAAAGAATGTCTTTGAAATCCTTTCATTCCAGTTGTATTCAGTTTAAAACTAATTATCGAATTTGTATTGGGTTCAATTATCATTTTACTCGAATTCAAGATAAGATTCGGATTAGAATTATTGATTTTATAGGTTACCGTTGAATTCGACCTATTCATGATCGTGAAACTACCTGAAATGGAGTTTACATTTTGTAATACTCCCGCGTTGTAAACATAATCTTTGGCGTATAGAGGAAACGTTTCTTTATTTTTCTCAAAAGTCACTTCTTCAATATGTAATTTCCGCTCTATTCCGGCTTCTTTTGAGTATACTGATTCATTTTGTTTATCCACATTATCGCTCGTTGTTTGGTCCGCATTGAATTCTCCAAATGGAATAAATTCTAAAATAAGTTTACCACCATTTTTAGAGGTTCCATTTAAATAGGGTTTGAATTCGCCATGGTCGTATTCATTGAAATAATTGACCAATGAAGAAATTCTCCGTTTTGTCAAGTTTACGTTGTAATTAGTCTTAGCCAAAGGGCTTGCGAAGCCTTTAATTGAAACCACGATTTTTGAACCTTGGGTTAATTCTTGAAGTAAAAGCCCAGTAAATTCAACCAAATCATTAGCTCCTTTATCAACTTCATTTTTGAAGAATTGTTCTAATTCAACTCGTTTCTTATTCGCAAGCGCTGTATTTAGACCTTTCCCGACTTCACGTTTGTATAATTCATAATTCTTTTTGTATAAATTATATGTGGTCATGTAATTTTGTTTAGTTGAAGTTGCCCATGAATCTTCGTCAGGCTCATCATTTCTAAAATATAAACGCACAGGCAATTTCTTTTTAATGACAGTGGTTACCGAAGTGGTATCAATTTTAATTGGAGAATCAATTTTTGGAGGTATATTCGGATATTTCACAAAAATATCACTGCAACAAGTTGGATTTTTAGCAAAATTTGATCCAAGTCTATTAGAAGAAACATACGTTGTGTCTTTGTGTACAAAAAAGTATTGGTCGTTAGCTGGACTATTTATTGGTAAACCAGCATTTTCAATTGTTTTAAATGGAAATTCTGAATAAAATACATCTTGTCCCCCAAGTCCGTAATGCCAAGACGACGAGAAGTAAAGTTTTTTGTTAATACTATCGTACCATGGAGTAATTTCATTTTCGACTGAATTGATCTCAGAAATATTCTGAACATTCTCTGCTTTTATTCCATTTATTTGTGCCATCCAAATATCAAGTCCACCTTTGGTTCCTGTTTTGTCTGATGCAAAAAACATCACTTCTTTACCTTCAATTCTTGAAATCGTTGGCATTGTTGAATTTTTCCCAGATTCATTGATTAATTTTCCTAAAGTATCAATCTTTGTCCATTTCCCATTTTCATAGTTCGAATAGACAATTCTGCATTTGTAATTATAACCTTCATCATCACAAATACTATAATAGAAACGCTTTCCATCAAGAGAAAAAGTACCGTTGCCTGAACTTATTTTGTCATTGAATAATTCTTTTATTCGTTGATTTTCTTTCAATTCTCCATTTTCAATTTTTGAATAGTAAAGATGTGTTTTATAGGTTTGGCTGAATACTTCTTCGGACGTATTTATAGAGTCGGCTCTAAGGGAAGAAAAAATGAGTTGATTGTCGTGTATTGTGTGCCCAAATTCTGCATTAACACTATTAATGGTTTCAGGTAAGGCTTGCATTGGTTTTAGTGTATCAGAAAAGTGCTTAATCGCCCAATTGGTCGCGTCAATTTCTTGAATGGATTTTTTGAACAAATAGTCAGATTTATCCTTTTCGTATTCACGTTTTGCTTGTTTAAACGTTTGAAGGGCTTTGGCATATTTACCATTTTGTTTTTGCATTAATCCCAATTGCAATAAGCAAGACGGATATGTTTTTACCCCATCACGATCAAATACAATGGAATAATATTCTTCAGCGACAACATAATTTTTATATGCCCGCTGAACCTCGGCATACTTCCATTGAATATCTAAATTCGTAGAATCTTGCTTGAGGGCCTTCTGATAATATTCAATCGCATAGTAGTAATCCCCTTTTTTGAATTGTTTATCAGCAAATTCAACAAGTTTTTTAGTTTTTACTTGTCCGATTGAAAAGGTTGAGAAAAGAATGACGTAAAGAACTAGATAAAGTCTGGGCATACCCTGTGGAAGATATTTTTCGGTTTGAATTTGCGAATGATATATCGGATTGCGATTTCGAGCCCGCCACGATAATTACTTGCCGGAACTAACTTAGAAAAATTGACATCGTAACTTACACCAACAAATAAATCTTTGTAATCATATCCCAAACTGAGATATCCGGCATCTTTGGTTCTGTACCAAGCTCCGGCGTATATTGCACGATAGACTCCTTTTGATGATTTTAAATAATATTTACCAGAAGATCCCATAATTAATTCGCGATAAATACCTTGTTGGGAATATTGAACACTCGGAACCAAATCCCAATTATCATTTAATCTAAATGTTCCTTTAACAAAGCCATTGTATCTGATGTCACGTTTAATTCCCAAATTGTAAAAGCCTTGATTTGGTTGATTCAGATTGTAAGCACCAAAACCGCCTGTAAGTTTAACTCGATTCGATTGCCTCCATTCATAAATTAAACCAGTACCTAGTGATAAATTAGTCTTTCGATCAGTCTGATAATTTTCATTAGTTGGCAAACTTTGGTCGAAATAATAACCATTGTATTGATTATCAAAGTAAAGATTTTTCCAGTTTAACTGTCGGTGATTCATTCCGAAATTAATTCCTGGTCGAATTACATGGGAAGAATCTTTTGTGAGTTTAAACGATCTTGATAAATTTCCTTGTGTTTCTATCGTTTTGAAGGTTCCATCCCCTGCTTGATCGTGAAACATTAATATTCCAAATCCCCAACGTTTGATTTTAGCGTCAGCAGACATTGAAAATGTATTGTATGGTATTGTAACACTTCTCCATTGATCCCTAAAATTACCTATAAAGCGATAATCTCCATCAAAATGACCAGCGTTACCTGGGTTTTGAAAAAGTTGATTATCATTGAATTGAGACCAATGAATATCCTGTCCGAAAACCAAATGAAAGGAGATAAAATAAATTCCGACTAGTAAGAGTTTTTGCACAGAAATCATCTTCAGATAGCGAAGTTACGAAATTACACTCAATTAAAAAATTATGGATTTGACAAAGAAACAGGGATGATCTTTCCATTCATAAAGTAACCATTTGTTTCAGCGAAATTGACAATGAATTTCGCCATTTCTTTCGGTTCCAATGGTGCTTTGTATCCCGGAAATGCTTCTTCTAACATCTCCGTTTGAACAGCACCAAGACACAAACAATTCATCTTAATTTCCGTATTTTTATATTCCTCTGCAAAAAGTTCGGTGAAACTACAAAGAGCAGCTTTGGAGGTGGAATATGCAGCTAATCCTGCAAATTTCATCGAGCCTTGAAATCCGCCCATTGAACTAATATTCACGATGTGAGATTTTTCAGTGTTCATTTTCGGAACAAAATACTGCACCGTTTCCATTACGCCAATAACGTTTACTTGATAGGAATGATGAAAATCCTCATGTGTAATGGTTTCGAAAGGCTTGTTTACCAAATAGCCAGCATTATTGATTAAAATATCGATTTTACCTTTGTCTTCAAATATTTCGGCTAGTTGACCAGCAATGTGGCTTGCTAAATCGAAGGCTCCACAAACAACATTTGGAAACTCCTTGAAATTGGAAATTAATCGTTCTTTATTTCTTGCTAAAGCAAAAACTCTGTAGTTAGAATTGGCAGCAAATTGTTCAACAACTGCTTTGCCAATTCCGCGACTTGCACCAACTACAACAATCGTTTTACTCATCGTAGGTAACCGTTAGTTTTTCTGAATTTGGTTGAGCTTGACAAGTTAAAATATATCCTTGTTTCACTTCTTCATCTGTCAACGAATAATTAATCCGCATAGTCGCTTTTCCTTCTAATACCTTCGCTTTGCACGAACAACAAACGCCTCCGCGGCATGAATACGGAGCATCCATTCCATTTTTTTCAACCAAATCTAGGATAGTTGCATTTCCAGGTTTCATGTCAAAAGTCTGTTTTTCGTTGTCTAAAATTACGGTCACTTGACTTGTACCTTTGAAATCTGATTCTGGAATTTGTTCAACAACAGTTGGAGCTGTAAATAATTCAAATTTTATTTTTTTATCATTGATTCCGAATAATTTCAAAGTATCTTTCACATCGTGAATCATTCCTTCTGGCCCACAAATAAAAAATGCATCCGCTTTTAGAATAGTTAAGTCAGCCTTAATTATCTCTGTGAAATTTGTTTTGTCAATTCGACCTTTATGAAATCCTGCAGCTTCTTCTTGACTAAAAAATCCGGTGAATTTGACATTTGACATCGATTGAATTTCCGATAAAAAAATGGCCTCTGATTTTGATCTATTTCCAAAAAACAATTGAACATTTCCATCTTTCAGTGCTTTTGAGATAGACATGATAGGTGTAATTCCACTCCCCGCAGCAATTGCTACAATATTTTTAGAATCAGGGTTCAAGGTGAAATTTCCTTCGGGAGCTGCCACATGAAGAACATCTCCAACTTTCAAATCTTGATTGAACCAATTTGAAACGACCCCATTTTCAACTGCTTTTACCGCAACCGATAAGGGTTCATTCGGCCCTGAACAAATTGAATAAGAACGGCGGTAATTTTCTCCTTTGATTATAAGTTCAAAATTCAAGTATTGACCGGGAATAAATCGAAAATCATCTTTTAATTCTGAAGGAACATCCAATGAAACCATGACCGATTTTTCATTCAATCTTTTGATAGCGGAAACGTTCAATTCATGAAAACCATGCTTTGAAGTTTCTTTCTCTTTTTTTTTGAAAATATCAAATAAACCCATTAATAAAATTTATTTTTCAAATGACACAAACAATTTTTCAGATGTTGGGTGCGCTTGACATGTTAAAATATATCCCGATTCAACCTCTTCAGGAGACAATGCATAGTTTATTACCATCCGCACTGTTCCTTCCATCACTTTCGCCTTGCATGTGCAACATACACCACCTTTGCAGGCATAAGGTAAATCACCACCGGCTTTTTGAGCCGCATCGAGAATGGTCATTCCGTTTGAATCCAAATTAAAATCAAATGATTCATCATCCAAAATAACTTGCACTTTTGATTCAAATGAATGTAATTCGGTAGCCTCAATTTCTTTTTTACTTTGTGGCACATTTCCACTTGTAAATAGTTCAAAATGAACTTTCGAAGAATCGACACCCAGTTCAGTAAGAGCCTCTTTAACACCTAGAATCATTTGTTCTGGTCCGCAAATAAAAGCTTCATCAACTGAAATGTTTTTCAGAAATGCGTTATACAAATCAATGGTTTTCGATTTATCAATTCTCCCTTTTTGCAATTTATTTCCTATACTTTCCCTTGAAAAAACATGAACTACACTTAATCGTGTCAAGTTGCGATTTTTAAGGTCTTCAAGTTCTTCTCTAAAAATCACATCGTTGAATCCCTTGTTCCCGTATAATAAGGTGATGATGCTATTCGGCTCACTGTTCATGATTTCTTTAGCAATTGAAAGTATAGGAGTCACACCGCTTCCCGCTGCAAAAAGCGCATAAGATTTTTTGTTGTTTTCGTCATTTTTTAAGGCAAAATTCCCCATTGGAGTCATGACGTCCATGAAATCCCCAGCATTTAAGTTACTATTTGCAAAAGTTGAGAATTTTCCGTTTTCAACTTGTTTAATTGCTACTCGCCATTCATTTTCGAAAGGCGCGGAACATAAAGAGTATGATCGTCGCACTTCCTCTCCATTAATCGTTGTTTTTAAGGTCAAATATTGTCCGGCAAAAAATCGGTAATTCGAATTTAAATCTTCAGGAACTTCGAAGGCAATTGAAACACAATCCGCCGTTTCTTTGCGAACATCCGAAATTTTTAATGAATGAAAACGTGGTGACATTTAAAGTTTTTTGGCGTTCAAAGGTAAACAAATGAACACGATTTATGTTGTATATTGTCGTATTCTTTTATGATAACCGTCATATTTGAAATGAGCTTGAATTTGTTATATTTGTAAAATAATCTTTATCGTATGAAAGAATTATCTATCTCAGAACTTGAAGCGCGGTTTCAACATAAAATTGATCGAGAGATTAAGATTGAGCCCAATGATTGGATGCCAGATGTTTACAGAAAAACGTTGATTCGTCAAATTTCCCAACACGCCCATTCGGAAGTAGTGGGAATGTTGCCGGAAGGAAATTGGATTACTCGTGCTCCCAACCTAAGAAGAAAAGCCGTTTTATTGGCGAAAGTTCAAGATGAAGCAGGACACGGATTGTATTTGTATAGTGCGACTGAAACATTGGGAGCTGATCGTGAGTCGACAATTGATGACATGCACAATGGTAAGGCTAAATATTCATCTATTTTTAATTATCCTGCGTTGACATGGGCAGATATTGGCGCTATCGGTTGGTTAGTTGATGGAGCTGCGATATTAAATCAAGTTGCGCTTTGCAGAACTTCTTATGGGCCTTATGCTCGTGCGATGGTAAAGATTTGTAAAGAAGAATCGTTTCATCAAAGACAAGGATATGAGTCATTAATGGTTTTGGCTAAAGGATCACCTGAACAGAAAGCAATGGCTCAAGATGCGTTAAATCGTTTTTGGTGGCCTGCGTTGATGATGTTTGGCCCGAGTGATGCAGACTCCCCACACTCAGCTCAATCGATGAAATGGAAAATAAAGCGTTTCTCGAATGATGAATTGAGACAAAATTTCGTTGATGCGACTGTTCCACAAGCAGAAATTCTTGGTTTGACAATTCCTGATGAGAATTTGAAGTGGAATGAAGAACGAGGTCACTACGATTTTTCGCCAATCAATTGGGATGAATTCTATCAAGTACTTGCGGGAAACGGTCCATGCAATAAAGAGCGATTAGAGGCACGAAGAAAAGCGAAAGAAGATGGTGCTTGGGTTCGAGAAGCAGCGAATGCCTTTGCTGCAAAACGTGCAATGAGAAAATCAGCATAATAAATTTAAAAAAGTACATATGTCAGCAACTGAATGGCCACTTTGGGAGGTTTTTATTCGAAGCAAGCAAGGGTTAAGTCATAAACACGTTGGTAGCCTGAGGGCTGCAGATGCAACAATGGCCTTGGAAAATGCCAGAGACGTTTATACAAGAAGATCTGAGGGAATAAGTATTTGGGTCGTTGAATCAAATTTTGTTCATGCAAGCGATCCTGCTGATTCAGACGAATTTTTTGAACCATCTGACACTAAAATATATCGTCATCCAACTTTTTATGAAGTTCCGGATGGTGTAAAACACATGTAATATGAAGAACGAAGCGTTATTTCGTTATATGTTGAGATTAGGTGACGATAGCCTTATTTTAGGTCAGCGTTTGGGAGAGCTTTGTGGTCATGGTCCCATACTTGAAGAGGATATCGCATTGACAAACATCGCTTTAGATTTAATCGGTCAGGCTACAAGCATCTTAAATTATGCAGGTGAGGTTGAAGGAGCGGGAAGAGATGGGGATAAACTAGCTTTTTTACGATTTGAGCGCGAATACACTAATTTACTCTTGCTTGAGCAGCCCAATGGAGATTTCGCGGATACGATCATTCGCCAGTTTTTATTTGATGCATATAGAAAACCCTTATTCGAGCGATTAATTAATTCGAGTGATTCTCAATTGTCTGCTATTGCTGAAAAATCATTGAAAGAGACGAAATATCATTTGAGGCATACATCCGAATGGGTCATTCGACTTGGTGATGGAACAGAAGAGTCGCATCAGAGAATACAAAAAGCATTGGATAACCTATGGCGTTACGCAGATGAAATTTTCTTTTCTGATTCTGTAGATGAAGAATTGACTAAATCTGGGATTTTACCTGATTTATCAGACCTACGTTCAATTTGGGAGCAAACAGTCAAATCTATTTTTACCGAAGCAACTATTTCTATTCCGTCCAACAATTGGAAATTTGAAGGAGGAAGAAAAGGACGTCATTCCGAGCACATGGGATACATTTTGTCCGATTTACAATACATGCAGCGTGCCTACCCAAATATGGAATGGTAACCAAAGATCAAATATGGGAATGGTTGGAAGAAGTGAGTGACCCCGAGATTCCAGTTCTTTCTGTTGTTGATTTAGGTGTTGTTCGCGATGCTTCTTTCGAAGAAAATTATTGGTCTATAACTATTACGCCAACATACAGTGGTTGTCCTGCCATGCAGGTTATGGAGTATGATATCAAAGCAAAATTGAAGGAAAAAGGAATTGAGTACGTAAAAGTTCGAACAGTTTTATCTCCGGCTTGGACAACGGATTGGTTATCGGATAAAGGTAAATTTAAACTTCGCGAATATGGAATTGCTCCTCCCGAGAATGAAGTGGATAAAAGCGTATTATTCGCAGAGCCCACAATGGTTCCATGTCCAAAATGCAATTCCAGAAACACTAGAATGGTAAGTCAATTTGGAAGCACCGCTTGTAAAGCTCATTATCAATGTAATGAATGCCAAGAGCCCTTTGATTATTTTAAGTGTTTGAAGTAATTTGGTTGACAAATGAGGGAATGACTTGTCGGGGGTTACCATTTTTAACTCTTAACTATTGCTTTTACAGACAGCAGGACTTTAGGATATTAAGATATGTTCGCTATTTACTATTGTTCAGTTAGATCACGTTATTCAACTTCTTCAAAATCATCGAAGTCATCAGATTTTCGTTTTTCTTTTCCTGAATTTATAGAAGTTTGTATATCAATAAAAGGTTGACCGGATAAAATGTAAATCAGTCCATTTACCATTTTAATGATCATTCCGATTAAAAAGAAAAAGCCAATTATTTTGAAAATGAATCCGATTAAAACTGTTGTTTCAAGATCGATGATACTTTCACGAAACCAATTTGCAACGCCATTTGAGGCATATTGTGGGAAATAAAGGAATGAAATGAAGAGTAAAATAGAGGCAGCTATTAAGAACATTTCTGCACGAATGTTGAATCCTTCATATAAAAAGTCATTACCAAATGAACCCATAAGTCTAATTTGCTTTTGTTTTTGTTGAAATTTCCCAATGAAATACATCAGTAAAATGATGGCTGTTGGCAACAGATTTTTTAATGTCACATCTTGTTGATTTATGTCTAAGCAAAATAGAAATGTGACATTGACCAGAAATAAATACTTTATTGATTTTATGAGATAAACTTCAATAATAGTTCTCGTTCTGCCTCCAACAAGCATTTTTAAAATCAAATCAATAAAAAACCACAAGAATCCATAAATGGAAAAGAGAACGCCCAAACGAAAGATGAGGTTGATTAAATCCATTTATTTAGGTTGAAGTAAATATTCTTTTGGCGCAGCTGGTGCCGTTTTGGGATTAAAGTCAAATGAAATGATTCTTCCTTCCAATCGTCTGTTTTGTTGGTGTAATTGTTCAAACATGTTCAAATCAGTGTTTTTAAATGTTTCTATGTATGTCTCCGTTAATGTTATGTATTGATTAGTTGATGGATCAATATATCGCACAGGCTCTGTTTCCCCTTTGCCAATTGGAATCATTCTTCTGGGGTCTATACCTTGTTTTTCGACTAAATAGGTGTAAACAGCTTTAGCTCTGTTTTCAGATAGTTTCATATTTGATTTTTCATCACCTCGCGAGTCGGTATGAGAGATTAACTCGATAATCACACCTGGATTTTTATTAAGCAAATCGGCAATTAAATTTAGGGAATCGAAATCTTTCGTGCTTGATAAATTCCAGGAATCAAATTCGAATCGAACTTCTGGTAAGCGAAAATAAGTTCTTAACTCGGGTTTAGGTTCAACTAGTTCAATTGTTTTGGTTAACCTCTGTCCGGCTGCATCAGTTATTTCTACCTCGTAAAGCCCTTTTCTAAGCTTAAATTGATCTTCTACGAAACCACCATTTGACCATTTGAATTTGTATGGAGCAGTTCCCGATGCGATAGTTAAATCTATTTCTCCATCAGATCCATTGAATTTTGAAATGTCTTTTTTTGCAACATTGACAGATAATGTAGGAACGGGCTTTTCTTCAGCGAAATAAATATCAGCGTCTTTGGATCCCCGATTGCTTGACCAGAAATATTGATTTTCTTTTCTAAAAAGATAAGCGTCAAAATCTGGAGAGTTGATTACATTACCCATATTTTTTGGATTATTCCAATTCATTGAGCCTCCGTTTCGAGTTGAATAAAATAGGTCATAATTGCCAAGACCTTCTAATCCGTTACTTGAAAAATAGAGTGTGTCCCCATTTTCGGACAAAAAAGGCGAAATTTCATTTTTGGTAGTATTTATAGTCAATCTTTCAGGTTTCGACCACAAACCGGAGGATTTTTCGGATAGAAATAGATCCAGTCCGCTTCCACTATTTTTCATTTTAGCGGAAATAACGATTATTTTTTGATCCGCCGAAATTGAAAATCCGAAGGAAGAACTTTCAAAATCGTTTAAATTTAGTTCCAATGGGTCAGGTTTTTTCCAATTACCATTTTGATCTTGGGTAGAGTAGGCAATCCCTTTTAATTGTTTTGTTTTCCCACCATAAGAATTCAAAAGGTAGGCAATTTTACCATCATTTGAAAAAGATAGAAGTCCATTGTGCAATTCATTATTAAAGTCAGAAACATTTTCACATTGACTCCATTCACCTTTTTCATTTTTTATTGATGTCCAAATATCTTGATCATTAACGCCGCCCTGATTTTCTTGGTCAAATGTTCTTGTGAAAAAGAGTTCCTTACCACTTGATGACAATATTGGAGCACTTTCTTCTGCTGAGCTATTTATTTTGATTGGTAATCTTTTGGGTTCAGATAAACGATTTAGCTGTCCCCAATAACTAAAGTTGAAGAATACAATTAAAGAAACGAATGTGTATAATTTCATTTTTAAAAACGATAGCGCAAGATTAATTCGTGTCCCCCGTTACTCGCATATCTCAACTTATTTATTGAAAAATCTACCGAGTAACCTAGTCGAAATTTCTCATTTATATTAAATCCTCCCGTTACCCCGATTGCAGATTTGTGGCGATAAATCAAACCACCGAATAAATTTTCGTCAAAATTCGCGACTATGGATAATTCTGTGGAAATTGGTGCTGGACTCATTTTTTTAAGAAGTAGCGTTGTGTTTACAGACAAAGTCTGTCCAATTGAATGATTGTATCCAGTTGAGAAAAACAAATGTGGTGTAGTTTGAAAATTAACCTGACTTGACCCAATTTCTATTAAATCTCCTGTAAGATTGCTAATTGCACCAGCAACATAAAAGCCTTCATAATGAACGGCTCCACCCAAACCTAGATTGAGTCTCACATTATTAGTTCTACTACTTATGAATTCGTCATATTCTAAATCTCCACCCTGATAAGACAATGTTGGATCGTTTAAATTTGCCACAATTGCTTTCGAAGGATCGAATGAATTATTTGAAAAACCGAGCTTAGCACCACCAGAAAGTTTTAGTTTTTTAGTTAATTTATAGTGTATTGCATAAAGTCCATTGAGTTCGAATGTTCCAAATGCACCATATTTGTCTATTCCAACGTTAGCACCAAATGCTTGAGTTAGACTTCTTTTGTCCTCTTTTACAATCTCTGGAATTTCTCGACTAATCGGCAAAGATGGGTTGATTATTTCTTTTTCTTTTGTTTTCAGTTGTTGAGAATATAGTCCGAAAGCAGTGTGCGGTTCATTACCAAACCCTAACATTTGCCATCGTCCACCCAAGTTTATTTCTTTATCCTCATTCGTTCCTATAAAAGCTGGGTTTAATAAAGCTTGATTTTGAGCAAATTGAGTAAACTGAGGTAACTGTTGTGCTTTTACCAACATTGATAATCCACAAAAAAATAAAATGATTAGTTTATTTTTCATTTTTTTAGGATTAGGGTTACTATTCCATTTAGCGGTTCAATTGAGTTGTCTTTTGTTAGTTGGATCACATAATAGTATGTCCCAACTGGCAAAAGCGCTTCTTTGTATTTGCCATCCCAGGGTTTGTTGGCGTAATTTCCTGGTGAAGATTCATATATTGGCTCTCCCCAACGGTTATAAATCCAAACAGTATTTTCGGGATATTGGCTATCAAGTTGATTAATATTCCAAAAGTCGTTGTCTCCATCATTATTTGGTGTAAATGCGGAAGGAATTATTAAATCACAAGCTTCTAATGTAACGGTAAAGCTTGCCGGGAGACCTTCGCAGCCATCCACTGTATGCGTTGCATAATAGGTTTGTGTATTTTGATTCGAAGGCAATAATTCAAGGTTTCCTCCTAAAAAATCAGTTAACATAGAATTTCCATACCAACGAATTCCACCACTTATATTTGTCACTTGAAGCGCTGTTACTGTTGAATTATAGCAGTACAAGGAGTCTCCTTGAATTTCAGGAATTAGTGGTGCATTTGCTGTATCAATTACAATGGTCCCTGAAATTGTATTTGAACAATATGAATCAGAAATTGAATCTAATTGGTAGGTGCCAGGAAGATTTCCTAAATTGATTTGATAGGAGGATGAAGAAGTAGTGCTGATGCTGTCATTTATAGTGTAATAGACAGTGAAATTGGGATTACCCGTTGCTGTTAAGACAACTTGATTAAATGATTGACTTTGACAATCGTAATTTCCAGCTGAAAGTCCCACCGAATTAGGTGCTGTTCTTAGATTAAAATCAAGTGTGTCTGGAACAAAACTCCCGCAAACTTCTGCGGTGTAAGTAATTTGATATACTCCTGAAATTGAGTTTTGAGTACTAATTACACCCGTAATAGGATTGATATTTAAGCCAGTTTGAATTGAATTGTAAAAACCACCAGCGATAAAATTTGACCCAAGTATAGGATTGACAATGCTGTCGTTGGAACAAGCATAATAAGGATAAGCTACATCATAATCTGGGTCAATATTAGCCATGCTTACTTGAACTTGTTCTGTACATGAGTTTTGACATCTTAATGAAATATCGTCTACTGCAAAGTCATTTCCAATTCCTTCAAATATCATGTCAACTAAGCAAATTTCAGCAGTCAAGTTATTCCCTGAATTCCAGACATAACTTACTTGTCCCCAAGTGCAATTTTGAGCAGGAACATATGAATTTCCGAGCGCAACACCATTAATTCGAACTTGAATATTTGCAGGATTTGAATTTGTTAAACTTGTTGCCCAATAGGAAAATAAGTAATCTTTATTTGGTTCAACCGCTATTAATTGGCACCAAAACGGATCATTTCCAAGATTATAGGTTGAGCCATCTAGTACCATCATTCGACCTGTTCCATCACCTACTGTATGATCAATGCAACTTGTAAAACCCGAATACCAATTACTTGGATTTGTTAAAACCCCATATGCTCTTTGCGCACCCGCTGGGTTGGAAGGAGAATAAAATGAATACTCAGTAGAAAATCCTAAATTGCCTTGTTGAAAATCACTATTAAAAATAAGATTTGCATTATTTACGGCAGAACTAACCTCGTACACAGTGTTAATGGTCGGACTTACTGTAATCGAATTAGATGTAGACGGAAATCCAGTTTCTAAAGGATTATTAGAACTCCATGAGTAGGTTCCATTTCCACCCGAAGCGTTGAAAGTAATTTGATTTCCAGGACAAATACTCGTGTCAGAAGGTGAAATACTGAGATTAGAAACACTTGAAATAACAATATTTTGAACAGAATCAATTGTTCCCGCCGCATCCATCAATCCAATGGTGTATGTACCGGGTTCTACAAATTGAAAAACCCCTGTGTTATTTGTTATTGGAATTGGCTGGGGTCCTATGATTCTATAAATGTAAGGTTCAACACCTCCTGTTGGGTAGATTACAATTAACCCTGAATTTGGATCCGTACAATTTGGCTGTGTCACTGAATATGTAAAGCTGAGGGGAATATTATTTGGGGTCAATTGAATGTCGTCTATCGCAAAATCATTCCCAACAGGATTTGTATTGTTGTTGTACATTTCAATATTTACACACGAATTAGTCGCCGTAAATAAATAACGTACTTGTAGCCATCCAAAATTTGGAATTGGGGCTAGGGTAGTGCCAAAATCAAGGGAAACATTGCTTGCATTATTAAAAGATACGCCAATATCTGCCAATTCCCCATTTCCCGCAACGGAATTACTCACAGTTCTTATCCAGTAGGAAAAACAGTAAACTTGACCAACTGTTAAATTACAGATTCCACCACCATTATTTCCTGCCTTCCAAAAGCGTTGTTGTCCACCCGTATTATTTCCATCTATAACCATCATTTTCCCTATTCCTGAGGTATGGTCTCCAGATGAAAGAAAAAACTGATTATTAATAGTTTGAGGATTGGTTACAAAAGCATAATTGCCTGCAGATGATGAACCCGAATAGGGAGGAATAAGTTGGTTATAGCCTTGTCCGTCTATCCAAAATCCAACTCCGGGGGCACCATATTCAAAAGTGCCATTATTAATGAAATTTTGCCCAAAGCTCAAAATAGCGATTGATAAAATTGAAAATAGAAGTAATGCTTTCAAACTCCTTTTTAGTTTATTGAAATTCAAAATTAGAAAAAAAGGAGGTGTTTCAATGAGGTTGAATCAAAAGCTTTTCTTCAACTCATGGTTAAAAACTTAATTTGGCGCTACTTGAATGGTCGTCCGTCTGTTTTTGGTGAACTGATCTTCTGTACAATTATCACATTTGATGTCTGGCTCTCGTTCACCTCGGAAGTCACCAGAAATGTTTTTTCTAGAAATTCCTTTTTC
Organism: Bacteroidota bacterium; assembly: GCA_016866415.1. GTDB lineage: Bacteria > Bacteroidota > Bacteroidia > Flavobacteriales_D > Crocinitomicaceae > UBA952. The sequence continues at coordinate 20,727 of VGML01000011.1, forward strand.
TATAAGATAACCAATTGTCCGTTCCATTCTTCTCTTTGATAACCAAATGTTATACGTGTCAGATTCCCTGCGGTCACAGTGCGAGATAATAGTTAACTTGGTATTTGGATAATCTTTCATCTTTACAATAAAAGCATCTAAATCCTTGTAGTTTTGTTTATTTAAGTAACTGGAATTTAAGTCAAAATAAATGACACCTTGTGGTAAGGTAATTTCAGGTTTGATTTCTTGAACAATTACAGGTCCAGGTTCATTAATTGGAACAGAGACAGTAACTTTTTGTCCAACTGCGTCCGTTACGACAACTTCATAGGTTCCTTTAGGAACATTTTGAGGATCTTCGTCTTTACTTCCATTTGACCATTGATAACTATACGGAGCCACACCACCTTTTGGAGTCAAATCAATTTTCCCATCCGTACCTTGGTAAATTGTTACGTCTGTACCTTCGGCAGAGGCAAATAATGGGGGAGGAGGAGGTAGAAAAGTAGTGTAATAAATGTCGCTTCGTTGAGCTTCTCTATTACTTGACCAATATAGAAAGCGATCACTCATTGTAAAATAAGCATCGAATTTTGGCGAATTTATTTTACTACCGAGATTTACCGGTTTTGACCAATCTTCCCAAGATTTGCCAACCCTTGTGCTATAAAATATATCAGCACCTCCTTCACCTCCGAATCCATTGCTCGCAAAGAAAAGTGTATCACTATTTTCTGATAAAAAAGGCGAGATTTCAAATCCAGAAGAGTTAATAGCTTCACCCATCGATTTAGGAATTGTCCATTTACCATCTACGAGCTCACTGTAATAAAGGTCTTCTTCTCCTTTGGTATTTGGTCCCGAATATGAAATTATAATTACGTTCTCCTCTTTATTGATATGAAATCCGTAGAATTGACCCTCAATGTCTAATTCCGGGATCTTAATTTCTTTCGGTTTCGACCAATTATTTCCTTTTTTAACAGAATAACAGATTCCTTTTTTAAGGTCTTTCTTTCCGCCGTATGCATTTAACAAGTATATTTTACTTTCATCTGAGCTAAAACCAACGATACAATTATTGAATTTATTATTTATTTTTTTAACGCTTTCTCCTCTGGAATAGGTTAACTCCCCCTCTTTCTCACTAACCCAAATATTTTGATCATTGGGACCATATTTAGAATCTTCGTCAAAAGTTCTAATAAAATATAGCGCTCCGTCAGACTTTAGGAAAATAGGGAAATTTTCTTCTGCAGAAGTATTTACACTACCTCCAAGTCTCTTTGCGTCTTCAATTCTTTCAAATTGAGCTATTACTTGAAATGTAGAAAGAAAAAAGAACACATTAATTAAGTTTTTCATGGGTTGTTTTATTAACGTCCGAGCATAATTCCTAATGTGAGCTCGTGGCCACCTGAAGAATAATTATTAAATTTTGATATGGAAAAATCATATGAATATCCAAGTTTAAACTTGTTAGAAAGATTCATTCCGACAAGTCCAATTAACGCATCCGTATGACGATAACCTATACCGAACCAAAGCATTTTATTGTAATCAGCGATCACATTGAAATCTATCGAAACGGGAGCAGGAGACATATATTTTGCCATAAAACTTGGCGTTATTGCTAATGATTCATTGATAGGAATAGTATATCCACCCATAAGATTAAAATGCATTTGGGGATTAAAATTAGCAGATGCGGTTCCAAACTCAACGAGACCTCTTGTTAATTGATCGCCTGCAATTCCCAAATAAAAGCGTTTACCATAAAGATATAATCCGGAATGTAAATCCATTATATTCTTATTTGCATTATTTGCAGAAAAAGTAGCATAGGTGTTATCGTATGGTAAAGTCGGATTTATTAAACTCAAAACCTGTGCTTTATTAGAATTAAATGAGTTGTTGGATATACCCGCTTTTAATCCAAAGGCGAGATTGATTTTTTTAGTCATAGGCAGGTGTATGGCGTAAGTTCCAGAAAATGAAAACTTAGTAAATGCGCCATATTGATCAGCGACTAATTGACCGCCAACTGTATGTTTTAATTTTCCTGTTTTGATTTCAGGGTGTTGTATGGGCCCATTAGACGTTCTAATCCCGGGATTGTAAGCTACCGACTTAAATTTTAAGGGAACAGAAAAGGCCAAATAAGATGCCCGAGGAGCATCGGCAACTCCGACCCATTGCCATCTACCACTAACAGTGACATCAATAAAATCATAGACGCCTACGGCGGCAGGGTTCGCCATAAATTGATTTCTTGAAAATTGTGAATATTGAGGAATCTGCTGTGCTTGCACATTTACTACCCAAATACACGTAAATAAAATTAATAATCTCATTATTAGTTGTTTATTAGTGTTACAATACCTGTTTTATTTTCTGTAAAATTATCGTTGTATTCAATAATAAAATAATAAGAACCAACGGGTATTTTTTCATTATTGTATGTTCCATCCCAAGGGTTAGTTTCATAGTGCCCTGTCTTTGACTGATAAATGAGATTCCCTAAACGGTTGTATATACTCACGACATTTTCAGGATAAATCTGATCAATGTTGTCTAGTATCCACACATCATTTGTTAGATCTCCATCTGGCGTGAAAGCTGTTGGAACAATAATTCCGCATTCTTCTACAGACACCACAACTAATGAAGCAGGACTTTCACATCCGCTAATAGTTTCTGTAACATAGTAATTAGTTGTTCCCTCATTCATGGAAGGAGTGTAGGTTGAATTTGTTCCAAGAACAGTGGTTAAAGCTTGATCAGCGTACCATGTAAACGATCCAGTTCCCTGAGCGATTAAATCCACTGGCACTGCATTATTACAATACAACGTGTCTGTTCCAGCAGT
>VGML01000012.1 GCA_016866415.1 Bacteroidota bacterium
TCGAAAGAAGAAATTATTTCTTTTCTCTCCATTTCGGAAAATCTTTGGTTAATCTTACCTCAGGATAAAATTTCTGACTTTAAGGCAGATAAAGAATCTTGCTCATTTAAAGTTCAAGGAGGAATTACTATTTCATTAGTTCAAAATGGTAATGAAGACAATAAATTGTTTCTGAAGTCGGGAGAGAAAACACCTTTTCCGTTTAATTTAACCATTCATTTGATAGAAAATGGGTCCTTGACAGATGGACATATACATTTTGATGGTGAAGTAAATGCCTTTTTAAAAATGATGGTTGAGAAACCACTTTCTGCCTTGTTCAATTACATGTCAGAAAAACTGAAAAGTCACTTCGAGCAATAACGAATTTCCTTTATTCCATACTCTCTAACTTCCTCATCGACTTTAACTTCTAGGAATCCATTATTCTTTACTCCGATAATTTCACCTTCAAATTTTCCATTTTCATCTTCGTAAAAAGATTGTGTGTTTTTTTGATAAAGGTGTGTTTCGTATGCCGACTTTCGTTTTTTGCTCTCACTTTCATCAAATTTACTAAAAAGTGAATTCATTTGATGGCATAATTCATTGAAAACGATTTCAATAGAAATTTCTTTTTTTATATCTAATTGAATGCTTGTTGCCTCAATACCATTAAAATCAGTTTGATTAACATTTAGTCCAATACCAATAATTGAATTTGAAATGAATTCTCCGGAAAGTTGATTTTCAATTAAGATTCCAGCGATTTTTTTTCCTCGAATTAAAATATCGTTCGGCCACTTTATTTGTGACTCAATGTTAAATATTCCTAATGTTTTGACAATGCAAATGCTTGTTATCCAAGTTAATTCGTGTTGCCTCGATACTGACAGATTGTCGGGTTTAAAAATGAATGAAACCAATAAATTTTTTCCTGACTCAGAATGCCAAGAGTTTCCGCGTTGTCCCTTTCCAAAGGATTGCGAATCTGCCAGAATTGCCGTTCCATTTTGACAAAGTTGGTCTGAAATTAATGTGGCAGCAAAATTGTTGGTAGAATCAGTATGTGATAAATGAATGATTTCTTTTCCGAAAACGTTGACTATGGCATTTGATTGTTTCATAAGGTAAGACCAAAATTAAAATTTATCAACTAGATTTGTGTTTCAAGAATTAATAAATGCGAAAAACTAAGAAAATTACTGAATCCGAACTATTGTGTAATACAATTGTTGAAGGAATGCAGGAAAATAAGGCGAAGGATATTGTGGTGCTCGACTTAAGACATTTGGACAGTGCAGTTTGTGATTTTTTTGTTATTTGCAGTGGAGAGTCAAGCACACAAGTGGATGGAATCAGTAATTCAGTTACGCGTTTCACACGAAAAACTTTGAAGGAAAAGCCCTGGCACATTGAAGGAAAAAACAACAGCGAATGGATTTTATTGGATTACATCGATGTTGTGGCTCATATTTTTTATAAAGACGCACGCTCATTTTACGACATCGAAGATCTTTGGGCGGATGCCAACAGAACAGATATACCAAACATTCAGTAATAAGGAATTATGTCAGAAAACAAAAGAAAAAATCCATTTTCAATTTATTGGATTTATGCAATTTTAGGAGTCGCGTTAATTGTGGCTGAAATTTATTGGAATTCAGGTTCACGCGCAGTCATAACCAAAAAGAATACTTTATTGGAACTAATAGACCAACAAGGGGTTAAAAACGTAAAAATCGTTAATCAATCCTGCTGCGAATTTGAACTAACAACCAAGGGGATTCAACTTGTAAATCAAGCGAAATCCGGTGAATTAAGTGAAATGAAAAAGGTGATTAAACGATCATCAAATAAAGGTAAGTCAATCGTTTTTGAGTTGGAGAATATTGGAAGTCATGCCAACTTTGAGAAAGCATTGGAAGAACATGGTTACAACAATTATGAAAATGTCACGCAAGTAAACTACCTGATTAATATTCTAAATTACATTCTGCCTTTCGCTCTAATTATCGTCATTTGGATATTTGTTATGAGAAGAATGTCTGGTGGAGGTGGTGGAGGCGGTGGCCAAATTTTCAACATCGGTAAATCGAAAGCTCAGGTTTACGAAAAAGGCAAAACAACCAATGTTACCTTTAAAGATGTTGCGGGTTTGCAAGGAGCGAAAGAAGAAATCGTAGAAATCGTAGAATTTCTAAAAAACCCTAAGAAATACACCGAGCTTGGTGCGAAAATACCGAAAGGAGCTTTATTAGTAGGTCCTCCGGGAACAGGTAAAACTTTATTAGCGAAAGCTGTTGCTGGTGAAGCAAAAGTTCCATTTTTCTCCTTATCAGGTTCTGATTTCGTTGAAATGTTTGTAGGAGTTGGTGCATCACGCGTTCGCGATTTATTCAGACAAGCCAAAGAAAAAGCACCTTCCATTATTTTTATTGATGAAATCGATGCAATTGGTCGTGCAAGAGGTAAGAATAATGGTTTCAATTCGAATGATGAACGAGAGAATACATTGAACCAGCTTCTTACAGAAATGGATGGTTTTGGAACAAATTCAGGTGTTATTATTTTAGCAGCAACGAACCGAGCGGATGTGTTGGATAGTGCTTTAATGAGAGCAGGTAGATTTGATAGACAAATTTACGTTGACATGCCGGATATTAATGAACGAAAGGAAATCTTCCAAGTTCACTTAAAGCCATTGAAGTTGGAAAAGGATATTGATATCGACTTTTTAGCTAAGCAAACTCCAGGATTTTCCGGTGCCGATATTGCCAACTTATGTAACGAAGCAGCCTTGATAGCGGCAAGAAAAGATAAAAAGCATGTTGAAAAACAAGATTTCTTAGATGCCGTTGATCGCATCGTTGGTGGGTTAGAAAAGAAAAATAAAATCATAACAAAAGACGAAAAGAAAGCAATAGCCTTTCATGAAGCTGGTCACGCCACGATTTCTTGGTTACTGCAATATGCACATCCGCTGGTGAAAGTTACGATAGTTCCTCGAGGTCAGTCGCTTGGAGCAGCATGGTATTTGCCTGAGGAAAGAAGCATAACGACAACTGAACAAATTTTAGATCAAATGTGCTCGGCTCTTGGCGGTCGTGCTGCAGAGGAATTAATTTTTGGTAAAATCAGTACAGGAGCTTTGAGCGACTTAGAAAAAGTCACAAAACAAGCATATGCAATGGTCTCTATTTATGGATTAAACAAGCGAGTTGGAAATATATCATTTTATGATTCTCAAGGTCGAGATATGTTTACAAAACCATATTCAGATGAAACTGCTCGCGTAATTGATGAAGAGGTTAGTAAATTGATTGAAAGTCAATATCAGCGAGCACTTAAGGTTCTAACTGAAAACAAAGATAAGTTAACTGAATTGGCGAATAAACTGTTAACAAACGAGGTTATTTTCAAAGAAGATTTGGAACTTATTTTCGGTAAAAGACCTTGGGATATATCAGAGATTTCACATCTATCAGAACCACAGGAATCTGCTAATTCTTCAGTTGCAGCTGAAATTGAAACAGAAGAAAAAACTATTGAATCCTCTGTAGAACAAACCAAATCAGAAAATGATTCTGATACGAGCACTGATAGACTTGACGACTCTAATTCAGAAGAGTCAAAAAATGCTTGATTCGAATGATATTGGTTTTAGATACCATTAATTTGATTTTATTCGAGGAAATAAAAGCACTTTTGAAATCCGTTGAAATTCCTTTTGTGGCAAAAAATAACGCTTCATCTATGTTTAATAATTTCGGTAATTACGAAATATATGTAACTTCGGAGTTTGAAACCAGCGCAAAAGAATTGATTAATAATGCCATTGGGTAATCTCGCGACAAGAAGTATAACCGGTTTAATTTTTGGAATCGTTGTAATTGGTTCCATTCTTTGGGATCCTTACGCCCAATCATTGGTTTTTTCTATTTTTATGGTTCTTGGACTGATTGAATTTTATCGTCTATTTAAAAATCATGAAATTGTACAAGTTAGTCACGAAATTGGATTGTTCATTGGTATTTTCATTTTTTTGTTATTGGTTGGTGTGAGTATGAAGCTTCTCCCACTTATTTCAATTACAGTCATATTCCCCTTGTTTTTTACGCTTATTTTGAACGAGTTATGGAAGAAAAAGGATCATCCGATTATAAATATTTCAGTTCTTGTATTCGGAGTTATTTATATTGTGGTGCCTTTTTATTTAACAATTGATTTAAATCTAAGAAGCACAAGCTATCTTCCAACAGTTGTAGGGATGTACTTCCTTATTTGGACCAATGATTCTTTTGCTTACTTCAGCGGGAGGTTGTTTGGGAAACGAAAACTTTTTGAACGTATTTCACCGAAAAAAACCTGGGAGGGAACAATTGGCGGAGTATTATTTACTCTTCTAGTAGGATACCTAATTGGTGCCTTTATAAATAAAGGGCAAGAATTATTTTGGGTAATCGCGGCTGTAATCGTTGCCCCGTGTGCAATCTATGGAGATCTGCTGGAATCATTATTCAAACGAAGTTTAAACATTAAAGATTCAGGAAAAATTTTACCCGGACATGGTGGCATTTTAGATCGTTTTGATGCGGTATTATTTACCATACCGTTTTTTTACTGTTGGTCGATTATTTATACATATTGGCAAAAATGAAGCTATGAAATTACATCGCGAAGGTTATGGAATTATGGCAGGGACACTGGTTGCTGTTCTGGGATTAACTGCTCTAAATTATTGGGCATTCAGTAAATGTGATTCAACCATTCTTTTATGGTTAATTGAATCGGTATTACTAACATTTCTTATTCTCGTTGTTCAATTTTTCCGTGTTCCAAAGAGAGATTGTCCTTTTGGCGAAAATGATATTGTATGTCCTGCAGATGGAAAAGTTGTAGTGGTTGAAGAAGTAGAAGAGAATGAGTATTTCAAGGATAAACGAATTCAAATCTCCATTTTTATGTCACCCTTGAATGTGCATGCGAATTTCTTTCCAATTTGCGGTGAAACAACTTATGTGAAATACCATCCAGGATTATTTCTTGTAGCATGGCATCCAAAAAGCAGCACAGATAATGAGCGTTCTAGCATTGTGGTTAAACATTCGAGTGATAAGGAAATTTTATTTCGACAAGTTGCCGGTGCAGTAGCAAGAAGGATTTGTTATTATGCCCAAGTTGGAAAAACGGCTATACAAGGAGAAGAATTTGGTTTTATCAAATTTGGTTCAAGAATTGATGTCTTTTTACCACTTGATTCCAAAATAGATGTTAAAATTGGCGATATTGTCAAGGCAAAAACAACTAGGTTGGCTCATTTTTAAATTTTTTAATAACTTTACTAAAAAATAAGTATTATGAAAAAAATATTTTTAGCTCTAGCATTAACTGCATTTGTTGGTTCATTGGCAACTTCTTCTTACGCAGCTGTTACAGGTGTGAAAATAGAGAAAAAAGACGATGATAAGAAAAAAAAGAAGAAAAAGAAAAAATCAGGATGTTGCTCAACAAAGCAAGCACAGGAGAAATCTTGTTGTTCAAAGAAAGCAGCGAACTAATTAAATTCAACTAAACAAAAAAACGTCGGAGATTTTTCCGACGTTTTTTTATGCATTAAACTTTCAATTAACTGTAAATGGATTGATATTCTTTTTGATACTTGGCTAAAATTTTCTTTCTCTTAAACTTCAGTGTCGGTGTCAATTCATCTCCTTCAATTGTAAATTCTTTAGGAAGAAGGACGATTTTTTTGATTTGTTCCCAATTTCCGAATCCTTGATTGAAGTTATTAACCTCGTCTTTTATTTGTTTGTATACAGATTCATTGGCTGCGATTTCTTCATTGGTTACATTCTCTAAATTCAAACCATTTTTTGAGCTCCATTCTTTAATAAAAGCAAAACAAGGCACGATAAATGCTGCTGGAAATTTCTCGTTTTCCCCGATAACCATGATTTGTTCGATAAATCGGGATTCCTTGAATTTATTTTCCATAGCTTGAGGTGCGATGTACTTTCCACCTGAAGTTTTGAAGATTTCCTTTTTACGATCCGTAATTTTCAAGAATTTTTCTTCCTGAAAAATTCAATATCCACCAGTGTGAAACCAACCATCTTTGTCAATAACTTCATCGGTTGCAGTTTGATTGTTATAGTATCCTAGCATTACGTTTGGACCTTTAACTAGTATTTCCCCATCCTCTGCTATTTGAACTTGAACACCATCAATTAAGGTTCCAACTGTGCCAATTCGAATTCCTCGATCAAAAGAGTTTACGGAAACCACTGGTGATGTTTCTGTCAAACCATATCCTTCTAAAATTGGAATGTTTGCAGCAAGGAAAATCCGAGCTAATCGAGGTTGGAGGGCAGCGCTTCCAGATGCAATAGCACGAACATTCCCACCCAAAGCCAATTGCCATTTAGAGAATATTAACTTACGTGCAATCGCCAATTTGACTTTATACCAACCTGATTTACCAACCACATCATATTCTTCAGCAAGACCAACAGCCCAAAAGAATAATTTTCTTTTAACACCTGTCAAAGAATCTCCAGTTGCCATAATTTTATCAAATACCTTCTCAATTAATCTTGGCACCGCCGTAAATACATCCGGTTTTACCTCACGAATATTGTCTCCAATCGTATCCATGGATTCTGCAAAATGAATGGAACAACCAAGGTACATATACAAGTAGTGTAGCATGCGCTCGTAAACGTGACAAACCGGTAAAAATGTTAAAACACTTGAATTATTGTCAGCAGGTATCCTTGGTTTACAAGCTTCTAAATTAGATAATAAATTGTTGTGTGAAAGCATTACTCCTTTTGGGTTTCCTGTTGTCCCTGAGGTATATATTATTGTAACTAAATCTTCGCGTTTTACCTCGTTCATTCTGAGATGAACTTCCGATTCAGGTGTTGAAGATGCCGCTTCGAAAATATGTTTCCAATTGACAAACCCCTCAAGATCATCAAATGTGAAAAGATGAATTAGGCCTGCGATTTCGCTTTTAATGTTATTTATTTTATTTGCGAGTTCTAAATTTGAAACTACACATATTTTAACTTGTGCATCGTTAAATATGAATTTATAATCGTTTTCAGAAATATTCGGATAGACAGGAACAAGAATGGCTCCAATTTGCTGAACACCGATATCTAAAATATTCCATTCTACACGATTTGAACTAGCCACGGCCACCTTATCTCCCGGCTTAATTCCCAATGAAATCAACCCCTTTGAAACTTCCATGGCGCGAAGAATAAATTCACTCGTTGAAATAGGTTCCCAATTCCCCATTATCTTAGAAACAAACATCTTTGGATTTGGGAAGTTTTTTTGTTGCCAATAAGGAATATCAAATAATCTTTCTGTTCTTGTCATTTTATTTATTTTAGTCATCTAATATAGATAAAATGACAAACAATTACAATTTATTTGTAAAAAGAAATTTTAAGAAATAATTGGAATTTTTTTATAAATTCAAGGTGTTTAGACTTTCTATAAAGTTTTCCGCATTTTCATCTAATTCAATAGCTATTGCGCGAAATTCAGATTTCGTCTTTGCTGAGTTCATCTTAGACAGTGCATTATTGTAAAAATTGACAGCGTCATCAATTAGTTTCTCGCATGATTCAAATTTATCAGGATTTAATTCCTGAATGTAAATGCACTCATCAATTACATCAAAAACCAATGAATTTATACTCTTTTTTAAATCTCTTTTATTCGCCATTTTAATTTTTAAGCAAAAATAATTGGAATATGTGTAGTTTCTTGCTGAGTATTAAAAACATTTGAACATTACATTTTGAATGACCAATGAATTTGCGTTACATTCAGTGTTACTTTTTCCATTAATTTCGAAAAAAACGATTTTGAAAGTTCATTTTTATTTCACTCTGTTAATTATACATATTCTCGTTATGTTTTCATGTTCAGTAGGAAATCAGGATTACTCCAATCCAAAAACAACGGAGAATGATAGTTTTTCAGTTCCAATTGGCTGGTTTTCAGAGTTAAAAGGAGACTATTCGTTTGCAACTAAATGGGAATATGCGAATGGAATTGATATAAATGATTATCAGCAAATTATATGTTGGGATTGTCCGCCACGGGCGCAAAAAATGTTGGATAGGAGGAAGAAAATAATTGCTGACTCAATGAATATTTTTTACACGTTAGTTGACTCAACTAGACACTATTTTTCCTTAGATTCACGATCAACGTTGACAAATATGAAAGACATCAACTATTTATCTGTTAAGAAGTATGGTGATTTCACATTGGAAGGATTTACAAAAAGCACTGATAGTGTTAACTGCAGTCTATTTTTTCGGTTGAAAGATGATTTTGTGACCTCGTGGGCATACATAAAAAATAACGGGATAACAAGAATTTATACCTTGAAAGAAGGAAAGTTTTTTGCCGATAAGTCGCAATTTGAAAAAGGATTTTTAAAGGCCAATTTTAGTTTTGTGTACGACTCCGGGAATTCATTCAAAGCGCTTTATTGGAGCGGAAAAATTTACGCTAGAATTTCAGATTTGTAATGATATTCGAGAGCTGTTGCTAACATTTGCATGGTTTTTTCATCACAAAAATGCTTGAATAAAATAATCCATTCGGTTTTAAACTTCCGTACCTTTGCCACCATGTTGGTTAGAAGTGTCCAGTTAAGAAAAGGAAAGGAACAATCGTTGCTTCGAAATCATCCTTGGGTGTTTTCTGGGGCAATTTATACTGATGTTTCTCAATTTGATGATGGAGATGTTGTGGAAATAGAAGATTTTAAAGGTCGTTTTTTAGCACTTGGTCATTTTCAACATGCAACGATTTCTGTTCGAGTTTTAACCTTTGAAAGAGAAGAAATTGACCAAACATTTTTTGATAAAGTAATTAGAAATGCGGTTCAGTTAAGGTTAAATCTTGGACTTTTAAATAAGAAAAATAATATTTTCAGAGTTTGTCATGGTGAAGGCGACAACCTTCCAGGTTTGATTGTAGATTTTTACAACGGTGTTGCAGTGATCCAATGTCATTCAATTGGAATGTATCGTTCTCTAGATTTTATCGCTCAAGCTTTGAAATTGGCCTTTGGAGACAAGTTAATTGCGATATACTCGAAATCGTCAGATACAATTCCCGAACGAATTGATGCCAAGGATGAATATCTTCTTGGAAGTTGTGAAATACCCCATCTTGCTTTAGAAAATGGAGTTAATTACAAAATCGATTGGATTACAGGTCAAAAAACTGGTTTTTTCATTGATCAGCGAGAAAATAGAGCATTATTGGGTAAATATGCATTTGGTAAAAAAGTGCTAAATACTTTTTGTTATTCGGGCGGATTTAGTTTGCAAGCACTAAACCAAAATGCCCATTTAGTTCATTCATTAGATAGTTCTAAAAAAGCGATAGAACTTACTGAATCGAATGTTGAAATCAATTCATTTTCAGGAAATCATGCCTCTATTGTGGCTGATGCTATGGAATACATGAAAGATTTGAAAGAGGATTATGACATCATTATTTTGGATCCTCCGGCGTTTGCTAAACATAGAGATAAAAGACATCAAGCCATTCAAGGTTACAAACGATTGAATGCGCATGCCATTCGGCAAATCAAACCTGGAGGACTAATTTTTACGTTTTCCTGTTCGCAGGTTGTGGATAAGTATTTGTTTACCAATACCATAATTGCTGCTGCTATTGAGTCTGGTCGGAATGTTCGAATTTTGGAGCAGTTGCATCAACCTGCTGATCACCCAATTAATGCGTTTCACCCTGAAGGCGAATATTTGAAAGGTCTTGTTATACAAGTTATCTAATGCTGGATTTAAAATATAAAACAATTTTAGGTGTCGCATTGCCAATGATGGTTTCTGGATTTATTCAGTCCATCGTAATGATTACTGATTCAGCACTTATAAGTCGATATTCAACAGAGGCTTTTGTGGCAGTCGGTAACGGTGGGTTACTTTATGTTACGATGTATATGTGCTTAATTGGGATGGCTGATGGCGCTCAAATCATTATTGCACGAAGAATAGGTGAGGAGCGACAAAGTGCAATTGGAAGAGTGTTTGGGACGACTGTCATCACACATTTTCTTCTTGCTACCCTGTTTTTCGTTCTACTTTATTTCTTGATGCCAGATATTATCCTGTCGTATTCAAAAGATCAATTTGGATGAGAGTTGCAAGGAGATTTCATTCACATTCGAGCATTTGCCCTCTTTTTTGCGATGATCACATTGTCAATTCAAGCTTTTTTTGTAGCCACTGGAAAAACGTGGGTTGTGTTAATTGCTGCTCTAATTACCGCAGTTTCAAATATGGTTTTAGGTTATGGTTTGATTTTGGGAAATTTTGGTTTTTCCAGACTTGGAGTCGAAGGAGCAGCCATGGCTTCAACTATTGCAGATGGTTTGGGAATGCTATTTCTGTTCTTGTATTTAAGTTTTTCGGAGGAAAGAAAGCGATATCGTCTATATCAGTATTTCTCATTTGATGGGAAATCAATGTTGGAATTGCTAAAAATAGGCAGTCCACTCATGTTGCAAGGTTTCTTTGCTCTGGGAACTTGGAGCTTGTTTTTCACGTGGCTTGAGCAAAAAGGCCAGTTTGATTTAACGGTTTCACAAAATATTCGCTCAATCTACTTTTTAGCTTTTGTGCCAATTTGGGGATTTGCAGGAACAACGAAAACCTATATTTCACAATATCTTGGGCACAAGACATATGCGGCAATTCCAATCATTCAGAAACGAATTCAGTTTCTTACGGTCATATTTCTTCTCATTTCATTCCATGGAGCGATATTGTATCCTGAGACATTGATTCATTTAATTAATCCTGATGAACAGTATATTGCTAAAAGTGCTGAAATTTTGAGGCTAATTTCAATCTCCATTTTAATGTTTGGAATGATTTCCGTTTATTTTCAAACCATCCATGGTAGTGGAAATACACTTCATTCAATGATTATTGAGTTTTTGACTGTAGGTATTTATGCAGTCTTCAGTTATTTATTCATTAAAGTTTGGAATTTTGATATCTATTGGATTTGGACCGTTGAATACATTTATTTTGGAATTTTAGGATTATTTTCAATTAGTTATCTTCGATTATTCAATTGGAAAAATAAAGTTGTTTAAGGATGAGCGTGAATAAGAAATTGAGGATTGTTTTTATGGGAACCCCAGAATTTGCGGTAACTATTCTCGATGCGATAATAAAAAGCGGACATGAGGTTGTTGGTGTTGTAACGGTTGCTGACAAACCTGCAGGACGTGGACAACAGTTAAAAGAAAGTGCGGTTAAAATTTTTGCAAAAACTCAAAACTTACCTATTCTTCAGCCTGAAATATTAAAAGATAATCAGTTTCTGATGGAATTAAAGGCATTCAATGCTGATATTTTCGTCGTTGTCGCTTTTCGCATGTTACCGGAAGTTGTTTGGGCGATGCCGCCAAAAGGTACATTTAACTTACATGCTTCTCTGCTTCCAAAATATCGTGGTGCAGCACCTATAAATTGGGCTATTATTAATGGAGAATCAGAAACAGGCGTAACAACGTTTTTTATCAATCAAGTCATTGATACTGGAGAAATATTGGCACAAGAAAAAGTTTCAATCACAGAAAATATGACCGCAGGTGAGTTACACGACGCATTAATGAACCTTGGTGCAACATTGACAGTAGAAACGCTCGATAGAATTTCTACAAATGAAATTCAAGCAATTCCACAAGATGAAGAATTGGCTAAAAAACTGCCACATGCACCAAAAATATTTAAGGCTGATTGTGAAATCCAATGGAACCAAAACGCAGCAATAATCCATAATAAAATTCGAGGACTTTCACCTTACCCTACCGCCTGGTGCAAATTATTCAAAAATGGAGAAAAAATTACTTTCAAATTGTTTACCTCAAAAGTAACAACTGATGTTGCTGATTCAAAGTCATTGAGAAAAGGTACAGATGGAATTTTATTTCCTTGTAACGATTTTTACATCAGTATTTCTGAATTACAACCCGAAGGAAAAAGACGAATGAATTACAAGGAATTTTTGGCAGGGAACAGTCTTTCTGATTATTCTCTTCAACCCTAGTTCACGATTGTTATTTTTTGGATAATTAAACGTTTAAGGTTTTATCTCGTTATAAAAACTTAATATTTCTCCAAATGAAAGCTGTTATTCTCCTTATTTCACTTATTTCCTTTCAAGTGGTTTTCGCACAATATTATGTCCGAACTAAGAAAAACATCGGTGTTTACTCAACGTATAATTTCGGACAAGATCGGGTTCTTCAACCTTCCGTTCAAGTTGGTGTTTGTAGTCAATTTGGCCGACATTTTATTCCAGAAATCGGTGCGACTTTTGTTTCTGTAAATCAAGATGCTACGTTTCGCTCGCTCAATACAGGGCTTCAATATCGAACGCGATTATTGAAAATTCACGAACGAAAAAGAGGTGCAAAATGTAAATTTGAACTATTGGATTTATTTGTAGCACCAGAATATTTCTACACGTCAAATGAATCCTTTCGATTTGCTAAAAACACATACGCGCTGCGATACGGATTGGCAATTCATCACTTCGAATCTGGTGGGTCTAAAAGATCAAGGGCGTGGTTAACTAAACTGGAAGCTTATCATCGCACGTATTTTGGTGAAATCAGTTCAGGTAGACGTGAGTTCGGTATTGCCCTAAGAATTCAACATTTCAAGACGTATGATTTTCTGAGATGACTAATTGTTCTCTGATTTCTTGATTTCGTAGTTTATTCGAATACTTTTCTCTTGCTCCTCTTTTAATTTTTGTTGTTCCTCAGCAAGACGAACTTGTTCCCAATATTGACCTTCCAAATCTGGTGGTTCGATCCCAAGTTCTTTTTCTATCTCATATTGGTACTTTGGTCGCTGTGGCCCCAATTTTCGATAATAAAATGCTAAGAAAATCCCAACCAACATTCCTGAAAGATGTCCTTCCCAAGAAATATGTTGTTCCGTTGGAAAGATGCCCCAAATCATGCTTCCGTATAGAAAAACGATGAATAGCGACAAGGCTTGAAGTGGTAAATATTTTCGCAAAACACCAGAAGTAAAAAGAAATGCCGCCAATGCATAGATTACGCCACTCATTCCGATGTGATATGCTCCATTGTTTTTAGCGACAGCCCAAAGTAAAATGCCAGTGACAAACCAACTTAGCAAAAACACGCGAAGTGCGATTTCTCGATATGAATAGAATAAAAGTGTAAGCAGTAAAAATGTTGGAACTGAATTATTTAGTAAATGGCGAATGTCTCCGTGTGAGTGAATCCAAGGCATGAAAAATATTCCTTTCAAGCCATTCGAAGTTTTCGGCATCACACCGAGTTTGTGAAAATCATAAACGAACAAATAATCTGACCAATAAACTAACCACATGATTATGAGCACAAAAAGTGCTGGTGGAATGGCATTTCGCAAGTGGGATTCAAAATGGGAATTTGCTCGCATCGAGTTTTACCTTTTTCAAAACCCATGCCCTTTGAAAATTACTGACAGAGTGTCAAAATTTTATTCCAACTTCAAAATCATCCTTACCTTTGTTTTTATGGAAGGAATCAAAAATAAAGTCAAAGAGAGCGGATTGATTCAGCTTGATCTTGCTGATTTCAAACCAAAAGAAACAATCGTTGGAATTGACCTTTCGAACCAACTTTGGCAGGGATTGGTTTTGAAGGAAAAAGACTTTCGTGAGTGGATAAAAACCGAAAATTGGGAACAGTACTCTGGAAAAGCTGTTTTTATGTTTTGTTCAGCTGATGCCATAGTTCCTACATGGGCTTATATGTTGGCAGCATCCTCGCTGAATGGAATTGCATCAATTGCAGTTGTTGGTTCAAAATCAGATCTCGAAAAACAACTAATTCAACGAAATATCGAAGCGCTAAATGTAAATGAATTTATAAATGGAAAAGTCATTATCAAAGGCTGCAGTGATATTTCAGCTCCTGAATTTGCGATGGTTACGCTTTTAAATCACATTCAACCGGTTGTTTCTTCAATCATGTATGGTGAACCTTGTTCAACCGTTCCCGTTTTCAAACGTCGGAAAGTCAACTAAAAACTTTGTTTAAATTCCAAATTTCTTTCGGGTTCTTTGTTTAACTTTAACCCTCAATGAACGAAACCCAAATTAAGCCACGCCTTCGCGTTTTTGATTTAAGTATCATTGTTATCAGTTTGGTCATCGGCATGGGAATTTTTAGAACACCATCCGAAGTCGCATCCAAAGCAGGAACTCCAGATATTTTTTTTCTGGCTTGGATAATGGGAGCAATTATCAGTTTTTTTGGCGCCCTTACTTTTGCTGAAATTGGTTCTCGAATTCCTTCTGCAGGTGGTTTCTACAAGCTTTTTTCGATATGCTATAATCCTGTGTTTGCATTCATGGTTAATTGGATAACCGTAATTTCAAATGCGGCCTCCACAGCTGCAGTGGCGATTATGGGTTCATCCTACATTGCGCCCATTCTTTTTCCCAACTTTGAGGAAGCAACAGCCACAAAGATAGTCACCATGGGTACAATCTCATTACTCTTATTGATTAATTTGATGGGAATAAAAATAAGCGCGATGCTACTCAATGTATTGATGATTATCAAGATTGGACTAATATTGCTCCTAATTGGCTGTCTTTTTTTGAATTACGAAATACCAAATGTTCCAACACATGTTTCTTCATTACCAGCCAATTACAATCCGCTGAAAGCCTTTGTTTTGTGTTTTATACCGGTTTTTTTTACGTTCGGAGGTTATCAGCACACCGTTAATTTCGGGGGAGATATTTCAAATCCTTCCAAGACACTTCCAAAAGCTATTTTCTTTGGAATATCAGTCATTCTAATTTTATACTTGGCTGTGAATTACAGTTACGTCAACGTTTTGGGCTTTGAACATTTGGCAACATCAAAAACTCTTGCGGCAGATATGATTTTTATTCCATTTGGAAAAACAGCTTCTTTAATGTTGTCAATTGTTATGTTTTTTGCCGTAATGGCGTATGTGAACGTTTCCATTTTGAGTAATCCACGAATATATTATGCAATGGCTGAAGACCGTGTTTTACCAAATCTATTCAAGCGCGTCAATTCAAAAACACAAGTGCAAGAATTTGGAGTTATTTTTTTCTGTTTTATTATTTTTCTAACCTTGTTTTTCATGAATTCTTTTCAGAAAATATTGGATTACGTGATGTTCTTTGACAGTATTAGTTTAATAACTGCAGCCGGATCCATTTTTATTCTTCGAAGACGAGCTAAAAAAAATCAAGCTGATGAAAAGTCGATTTTTAAATTGAAATTCTACCCTTGGATTCCAATTTTGTATATTTCTATTTACACCTTGGTTAATCTCAGTGTTTTTCTATCCAATAAATCAGCGTTTGGCTGGGGAGCATTGCTATTTATATCTGGATTTCCACTTTTTTTTATGTTGAGAAAATTGATCGTTAAATGAGAAATTACAAAGATTTATTTTTACTTGATTCTGAAATAACTTATTTAAATTTTGGCTCCTTTGGTGCTTGCCCAAAACCAATATTTGAAACTTATCAAGATTGGCAATTAAAATTGGAACGTTCACCAGTTCATTTTATAGTTGATGAAGCAATAAAAGAACTCGAAAATGTAAGAAAGAAATTAGGTGAATATATAGGCGCAAATTTTCAAGATATTGTCATGGTAACAAATCCTTCCTATGCGATTAATACCATAGCAAAAGCATTTCCATTAAAACAAGGAGATGAGATTTTAAGTACCAATTTGGAGTATGGAGCTTGTGACCGTGTTTGGGAATACTATTGTGAAAAGGCAGGTGCAATCTACATCAAACAAGAAATATCCTTGCCTCTAGAATCTAAAGAGTCTTTTTTGATCGAATTCTGGAAAGGGTTTTCTAAAAATACGAAAGCGGTTTATATCAGTCATATTACAAGTGCAACGGGATTGATTTTACCGATTGAAGAAATTTGTATTGAAGCAAAGAAAAGAGGTCTTATCACTATCATCGATGGCGCTCATGTGCCCGGACATTTGCAACTTAACCTGTCTCAATTGGAGGCCGACATTTACACTGGCGCATGCCATAAATGGATGATGGGACCGAAAGGTTCTTCTTTTCTATACGTAAACAAAGAAAATCAAGATTGGGTAGATCCCCTTTTGATAAGCTGGGGTTACAAAAGTGAATTTCCGTCAGATTCTAATTTCATTGATTTCCATCAAACTTCAGGAACTAGAGATTATGCTGCATTTTTAACCGTGTCAAAATGCATTCACTTCATGGCTGAAAACAATTGGGAATCAGTTTCAAACATTTGTAAAAAAGAAACGCTTTCACAGGGCATTCACTTGACCGAATTACTGAAATCCTCTTTTTTGGCGCCGCTAACCAGCGAATTCTATGGTCAATTGTTCAGTGTTCCAATTAAAACAAGCGAACCAACTAAATTAAAGGAATTACTCTTCGAAAAATATAAAATTGAAATTCCGATTATTTTGCAAAATGGGAACTCATACCTTCGATTTTCTTATCAAGCTTTCAACAATTCGGACGACATGGCTGTTCTTTACAAAGCAATTGAAGAATTGATTAAAAATGGTAATATCATAGCTGCCAAATAATGACCAAACAACAAGCTTGGCTGCAGGCCATCAGACTTCGAACTTTACCTTTATCGGTATCAGGAATTATTGTTGGATCGGCAATGGCAAAAGTTCTTCAGTTCACAACAAATCCAGATGAGGATATTCATTTTTGGCCAATTTTCGTCTTGGCCCTCATTACAACTATCGGTTTTCAGATTCTTTCAAATTTGTCGAATGATTTAGGTGATAGCCAAAAAGGAACAGATAACAAGGGCCGTGTGGGACCCACTCGCGCAGTTCAATCTGGAATGATTACTCAGCAAGAAATGAAATTTGCCATTTACATTTGTGCCATACTTTCTTTAATTTCTGCAGGTGGGCTAATTTATTACAGCTCACAGAACTTGACCCCAGAATTAATTTTGTTTTATGCTATTTTGGCTATCGTTTGCGTTTTGGCTGCTGTAACATACACAGTTGGGAAAAACGCTTATGGTTATCGAGGTTTAGGTGATTTGATGGTCTTTCTATTTTTCGGAATGGTAAGCGTATTGGGTGTTTTTTCACTTTATGGAAATGGATTTGAATGGCTTGTGTTTACACCAGCAGTAACAATCGGTCTTTGGAGCACGGCTGTTCTGAATCTCAATAATCTGCGAGATCATGTTAATGACAAAAAATCATCGAAAAACACCACTGTTGTTAAGTTAGGATTTCAGCGCGCAAAATTTTATCATGCCTTTTTAATTCTTGGGGGATTTGCGGCATGGCTTCTCGTTATTGCCATTTTTACTTTTTTAACATTTAATTTTTTGTTACCTCTTGCATTAATACCGAGCCTCCTTCTTTTTCCACATTTGAAATGCGTTTTTTTGAATGAAATACCAAAAGATTTGGATTCCGAATTGAAAAAGGTTGCACTCGTTACGTTTGCTTCAGCTATTCTTTATGCACTATTCATTAATTTGAGTTTGTAGTAAGTTAAATTCTTTTTCTTAGGTTTCTAAACTTATAAAAAGTTCCTTTAAAATTCCAATCAATTGAAGAGATATTTCTTTAAATTTGTACACTTTTAAAAATAAATAAGCTATGAAAATTTTGGTTTGCATTAGCAAGTCTCCGGATACAACGTCCAAGATTGCTTTTACCGATGGCAACACGAAGTTCGACGAAAACGGCGTGCAATATATTGTAAATCCATACGATGAATGGTATGCATTAGTTCGTGCTTTGGAAATTAAAGAAGCTGGTGGAGGACAAGTGACAATCGTCACAGTTGGAAATGCTGCCGATGAGGCGGTTATTCGCAAGGCTTTGGCAATTGGTGCAGATGAAGCAGTAAGAATCGATGCAGATCCAAAAGACGCTTATTACACTGCGATGCAAATTTCAAGTTATGCGAAGTCAAATGGATTTGATTTGATTTTAACAGGAAAAGAAACCATTAACTATAATGGTTCTCAAGTTGGTGGAATGATTGCTGAGTCGTTAGACTTACCGTTTGTGTCGCTAGCAACTAAATTAGATGTAAATGGCTCAACGTTGACTTTGGAACGCGAAATTATTGGAGGAGTACAAGTAGTGGAAGTATCGACTCCAGTTGTTGTTTCATGTGCAAAAGGAATGGCAGAACAACGAATCCCAAACATGCGAGGAATTATGGCTGCAAGAACAAAGCCGCTTCAAGTTGTTGCTCCTGTTTCTGTGGATGAATTGACTTCTTTTGTATCCTACACGATGCCAAACGCAAAATCAGCAGTTAAAATGATTAGTCCAGATAATATGGACGAACTAGTTAATTTACTTCATAATGAAGCGAAGGTTATTTAAAAGAATTAAGTTATGATTTTAGTATATGTAAATTCAGCAAACGGTCTTTCAAAAGCAGCTTTTGAAACTGTTACTTATGGTAAGAAATTAGGTGACCAAGTTGTTGTAATAACGAATGGAGATGCCTCCCCGGATACATTAGCATCATTGGGTGAATACGGGGCTTCTAAAGTTCTTGTTGACCGCACCGTTGATGGAGAAGATGCTCAGCAATTGACTCGTTTGGTTGCTTCAGTAGCACAGGCAAATGGAGCGTCAACAATCGTTTTTTCGCATGATTTAATTGGAAAAGCTGTTTCACCGAGACTATCTGTTCGTTTGAATGCAGGACTTATTTCTGGTGCAGTAGCATTGCCGGAGGGAGACGGAAGTATCAAGGTCAATGTTTTTTCTGGAAAAGCAATGGGATTGGTTAAAGTTAATTCTTCTTCAAGGATAATTTCATTACTTCCAAATAGTATACAACCTGAGAAATCGGGAAATACTTGCGCTGTTGAGGAAACTTCAGGAAATGCAGGTTCCGCGGCAATTAAAGTAATTTCAACTAAAAAGCCGGAAGGTGAAATTCCACTACCAGAAGCAGAATTGGTTGTTTCTGCCGGACGCGGATTAAAAGGCCCAGAAAATTGGGGAATGATTGAAGATTTAGCAAAATCTTTGGGTGCAGCAACTGCTTGTTCAAGACCTGTTGCAGATATCGGTTGGAGACCTCATCACGAGCATGTTGGACAGACAGGTGTTGCGATTCGACCTAATTTATACGTTGCTGTTGGAATTTCTGGAGCAATTCAGCATTTGGCCGGAGTTAATGGTTCAAAAGTGATTGTTGTGGTCAATACTGACTCAGAAGCACCATTCTTCAAGGCCGCAGATTATGGTATTGTTGGAGATGCATTTGATGTAGTTCCAAAATTGACTGCTGCGATTAATAAATTCAAAGCGAATCAGAATTAATTCAGTATCTTTAAGATGCAAAAGATTAAACTCGATATAACTGGAATTCAATATAGCCAAACTCAATCAGGATCCTATGTCCTTACGTTGCTAGAAGTTGGCGGTAGAAGAAAGTTGCCAATTCTGATTGGTGGTTTTGAGGCGCAATCTATTGCAGTTGAATTGGAGAAAATGGTTCCTAACCGACCTTTGACACACGACTTAATTAAAACCTTTTGTAAATCGTTTGGAGTAAATGTGAAGGAAATCGTGATTTACAAATTTTTGGAAGGCGTTTTTTATTCCAAAATTATTTGCGAAAAAGAAGGAATGCTAACTGAAATTGATTCGAGAACCTCTGATGCCATTGCTGTTGGTGTGCGATTTAACGCGCCAATTTATACATTTGAAGATGTATTGCAAGAGGTTGATAGTAGTGAGGGTGCAGAGAATGGGTCAGAAGAGGAATTATTCGACGAAGAGGAGGAGGTAGAAGTTTCTGAGGAAAGTGAATTGAAAAACGCGAGTAAGGATGAATTGAATCATCGACTTCAAGAAGCAATTGAAAATGAAGCCTACGAATTAGCCTCAAAAATAAGAGATGAACTTAATCGGCGAAAGTAATCGTGCAGACTCCAATCTGAAAATCAGATTGATTACCATGAGTTTCCTTCAATTTTTTGTTTGGGGAGCTTGGTTAACAACTATTGGAACTTATTGCAGGGAAGGAAAGGGTTGGACTTTTACCCAATTTGGTGCAATCTTTTCTACTTTGGCATTGTCTTCAATTTTAATGCCTTCTTTAATAGGGATTATAGCTGATAAATGGATGCGAGCAGAACGGCTCTATGGAATTCTTCATTTACTTTATGGTTCAATTTTATTCTTAGTCCCAAATTTAACTTGGCTGCAATCGAAATCAGCTTTTTTAGCAGCTATACCAGAGTATGAATTGTTATATTGGGTAATATTTGCCGGGATGATTTGCTACATGCCAACTATTTCTCTTTCAAATTCAGTATCTTATCGAATTTTAAAATCGTTCAACAAAGATGTAGTTAAAGAATTTCCACCAATAAGAGTATTTGGCACAGTCGGATTTATTTTTGCCATGTGGACAACTAACTTATCAGGCAGCAAGGATAACTCTATGCAATTTGTTATTGCAGGAATTATTGCAATCCTACTTGGATTTTACTCATTCACGCTGCCCGCATGCCCCCCTGAATTGGATACCGGAGAAAAGAAATCATTTATTAAGATTCTAGGACTTGATGCCTTTAAACTTTTTACAAATTATCGAACTGCGCTGTTTTTTGTTTTTTCTATGTTGCTAGGAGCAGCCTTACAACTTTCAAATATGTATGGTGATAATTATTTAGATAGTTTTCCAGAGGGTTCTATATTACAGAAATATTCAACAATAATCTATTCAATATCTCAGTTCTCAGAAACAATTTTTATCCTAGCTATTCCATTCTTTTTAAAACGTTTTGGAATTAAAAAAGTAATGTTAATTGCGATGCTCGCCTGGGTTTTACGTTACGGATTCTTTGCATTGGGAGGCACAACATTTGGGGCAATTTTCATAGTTCTTTCATGTCTAGTTTACGGAATGGCTTTCGATTTCTTTTTAATTTCAGGCTCGATTTATATCGAATCAACTACCGACTCAAAAATTCGCTCCAGTGCTCAAGGTCTATTTATCATGATGACGAATGGCTTTGGAGCATACATTGGAACAAAACTAAGTAGCAAAATTATTGAGTTATATTTTTTATTTCCCAATGGAGAAACAAATTGGTCCGGAGCATGGACTTCGTTCACTCTTTATTGTCTTGCTGTCGCAATACTTTTCGGGCTTCTATTCAAACATGATCACAAGGCTGTTGATTTGGAAAATTTAAGTCATTAGACTCAAATTACTTGTTTCGTAAAATTATAAAAGGCGGATCAATGACTCGCCTCTAAAAATCAATTTCTTTTCTAATATCTAGTTAAGTCACAAATTAGTGCGTTATTCGATTGCTTGAAGCATTGAAGATTGTCTAAAGAAGCATTGTAAACTAAATAGATGGGTATATTTTTAACATTAGCATAAACTCTCCCATCTACTGAGTTGTATTTAGCCACAATTTTCTTTTTTGGGCTATCTGAATTAATAATAATGAAAACATTTGGATTATTCGTTGAAAGTACTTTTATTTTCAAGATGGAATTGTTCATACTTGCAATAGGTGCGGTTGATTGCCAATTTCCAACATAATTTGTCGATTGAGCGAAGGAGTAAGAACTAGTTAACCATAAAAAAGCAATCATTGATAGGCTCATAAGTTTAAAGTGTAATGTTTTCATTTTGATTTTATTAAAAGTTTATGAAGCAAAAGTAAGGGGTTAAATTTGTAAACCGAAATAAATACTATGGAGACAAATTAAAATTAAGTGTAAAGAAATACTTTTTAATAAGTAATTATACGTAGTGTTAGGCGAATGTTTATTAAACAAAAAACCATTTAACCATTGAAAATCAATTATTTAAAGGATTGTTTTTATTGGCGGAAGATCTGAAATATCGAACATGTTGAGGGATGATATTGAACGAATTTCAAATACAACTTTGAAGTTTTAAAATCGGGTGCTAAAAAGAATTTAGCGCCTTTTTAAACCCATTACCTCGAGTTATGTTTTATCGATTTGCCATTATTCCAAGCTTTTTTGAACAAAAATCTCTTTTTGACCTAAGTAATTCTTAAGAATAATTCACTGGTTTTTAATGAGTAAGCATCGAAGAATCGTTTAATCGATGCGCATTAAGCGCTCTACTCCATATCCCTCAATTCGTATGAAGTATGTCCCATTTATTTGATCTTTTAAAGTAAATTTCATGGTCTTATTTTCAAACTTGCCAACCATTACTTCACGACCCGTCATATCTTCTATGACCCAGGAGTTGCCGACAATCGCAATCGGAACTTCTACGAAAAATTCACCGTGACTTGGGATAGGATAAATTTTAATATTTTCTACCTGAGAATCAAAAATTCCTGCACCTGAGCAACTTTCCACTGTCAAAATTAAGGTAATTGTGGAGTCACAACCCAAAACAGTATTTAATGGATTAACGTAGGTGCCAGCTTGTGAACAGGTGTTACCACCAAATTGTATCG
>VGML01000013.1 GCA_016866415.1 Bacteroidota bacterium
TGTAGCCTAATTGATCGAGCAACGTAATCAACGCTGTCAGAAAACCGGCCAGTAGAATAGAACCGAAAGAAAATAAAATATCATGACTGAAAAAATGTTTTCGTTGCTCATTTTTGGGTTGAATTCTTCGCCAGCGCCAAACGTTCTTCAATCCTTTCCAAACCAACCAGAAAACGGCGATTCCGAAAATCAGATACAAGATAAAATTAAAGAAAGATTCTTTTAAGGCGCTTTGTATGAAGCTATTTAGATTTTCCATGTTCTAATTTTCAATGCAATTTAGCAAATAAAAAGCATGCTCTTACTCCTAGAATAAATTATTAGAAGGATCAATCTTTCTGTGTATCGTCCTCTGCGGCACTTTTCGTAAATTCAAAGTAATAGCCAATTACAAAAAAGTCGCGACCAATTTCATCGTTTATTTTGTAATCAAATTGATGTAAATAGGCTAATTGAATACCAGATGTTTTATTCAAATGGATATTCAAACCTCCGAGTACACGATTACGCTCAAAATAAGGTTCGTTGTCGGTAAAGAAAAGTTCGTTGTTCAAATTCAATGCTACAGAAAAATCTTTTTTTGAATGATAAAGTGGAACCGTGAGACCAAGTCGATAACGATACCTGTTGCGATATCCCGAACTAGTGAATCTATTTTCCAGTCGGTAGCGCTGTTCAATTTTGAATTTCCCTATTTTTTGCGAAAGCAATACTTGTGGCCAAATCCGAAATTCGTCATTATTTTTTGGAAGGACAAAATCACCTCCTTCACGGTAAGTTTGATAGCTCCCTGCTCCAAGCGTAAGCCGAATTCCACTTTTTAATTCATAATTAGCACCTCCTTTTACTTCGTAATAATGGAAATGATCATAAAACTTCAACGAGCGAATTTGACCTTCACCAAAAAAACTCCATTTATCAGAAAGGGTATATTTTACGTTCAGAATATTCCAAGAGCCTAAACTTGTTTGTTGTGATTTCAAGGAAAAGCAAGTTCCAATCAAAAATAGAAACAAAAAAAAAGGCGACTAAACATACTCGGTTTAATCGCCAAATTTATAATACAAAACCTCAGTCGGGAATTTCTCAAAAGATATTATTTATCGTCAATGAGGTTCAATACGCTCCCTTTTCCATCCGTAACAACCGTTTTTGTATTTGGAGAAGTTGACAATTTTACAAATGCATCAATTTGTTTTAATTTCAATACATTCAAAGTTAAACTACTGTTAAGCATGTCATTGGCGGCTTTGTTCGCTTTGGCCTCTATTTCAATACTTTTCGCTCGCCCCTCTGATTCGATTCGCATAGTCTCGGCTTTTGCCTCTGCTTGAATTACATTTGTTTTTTTGGTCCCTTCCGCTTCAATGATTTGTCGTTCCACTTCTTTTTTCTGACGATCCAAGACAAATTCCATTCGAAGTGCTTCTTGTTCCGCTTCCAATTTTGTTTCAATCGATTTTGTTAAACCAGCAGGAAGCGTAATGCTTTTCAAAAGAACAGCTTCTATTACAAATCCTTTTTGTTCGCAAACTTCTGCAAGTCGTTTTTCTATTTCGTTTTCTATTTCATTTCGCTTCGCACTGTGCATATCCTTGGCGAAATATCTGGAGCAAACATCAGATGCAGCTGAACGAAAAACAGGAAGGATTAAATTCTCTTCATAATTCAATCCCGTTTCTTGAATGATTTTTGGAACATCTTCCGATTTGATGTGGTAAAGAATAGAGCTTTCAGATAGAATCGTCAGACCTTCTTTGGACGGAAGATTTTCCTTGATTGACAAATTCATGGTTCTGACATTCACTTTCAAAACCCTCGTGACAAAAGGATTGTAGAAAACGGGTCCCGGTTGACGTATTTTTCCATTGATTTTTCCCAAAGTGGATTTCACACCAATCTGACTCGGTTTAACAATGGAACAGCTTACAAGAAGCAAGGAGGTAAAAATGGCTAGAATTTTCATGATGTTTATTTTTAACAAAGAAACATCACAAATGAATATAGTTTTGTCAAAAAAAGTTAATTGTTTGTTGATTTTTTCTTTTGAAAATTATTAAAAAAGAAAATATACTTATTCGGTTAAATAAATTCAATTTTTCTCCAAAACCATAGTAAAAATAAATTTGAAATGCGGTTCCAATGCATTGGAAATAATACATGGTGTTCTGGAAATAAATGACGTGTATTGCGCGGCATACCAATTCTCTCGAAAAAATTAACCGTCATTTCATTGCCCTTTTCATCCACATAAAAAGCACGAAGCAATCCTCGAAACTAATCTCTTATTGCAGTGCGTGAATGTAAAAATGCTAGGGTTGTAATTCGGTTATGCTTCAGCCAATTATAAGGTATTCTAGTTCTTCATCAGTGATCTTGGGGTAAAACTTTGTAACAGAAACGAGGAAGGATTTTATAGGATCTGACATTTCTTCAGTAGTTAAAGCAAAATTTCGACATTCAATTCTGTTCCAACTTCAATCATTTCCCTGTTTCGAATTTCTGCTTTTATTGGCAGCAAATAAGTTCCGAGTTTACTATCAAACCATATAGCAGTAGCCCATTCTATTTCACCGATTTTTGCTATTGCTTTCATTCTTCCCCAACCTTCCTCTTGTTTTTTAAAAAGTTCACGGATTTCTGTTGCTAATTCGGTTGGAAGTGAAACAAAATACCAACCACTCGGTGAGGAATGTTGCCAAACCAAGGCGGAGAACTGATAGATAATGTTTATCGGCATAAACTAAAAAATATACTAATGCAATTCATTCAACCACCTCATCGTATCCAAATCATCCGCATAATCAAAAAGTGATGGACACTGAGCCTGTCCAAACGGAATGTAATTTCTTCCAACTACACACTGAATATCGTTTTTATGCACTTCTATGTAATTGGAAACCTCGCCTTCACTTTCATAGAAATGATAGTGCAACATGGCAAGTGGTGAGAATAAGTCTTTGCTTTCTTTAAGCAGAATAAAATTATTATCCAGAAAAACAGCTTGATTCATCAAGTGAATGGCCTTGTTGTAATCGTAATTATTACCGTATTTTTTATTGTTTATGACCCCTCCTTGTTCAACGATAGCCTCAAAAAAACGATTCAATTCAAATCCCTTTGGTAACAAAAGATGAGTCACATTGCGACAGCCACGACCGAAATAATCGAGTATGTCAGTTCCTATTAAAGAAAGTTCATCTTTTGTTTCCTCACCATTCAGCACAGCAATGGAAGTTCTATTGTGTCGGAATAAATGAGGGTACTTGGAAAAATATTCTTTGAAGTGAAGTAACGAATTATTATTGCCTGTGGCGATAATTGCATCAAATCCTTTTAAATTACGATCCGAAAACGTGATTCGTGTTTCCAATTCAGGTTGTATTTGAATTAAAATCTTTGAAAGAAGTGGCAACAACTTATTGTCTTCTGAACTCAGTTTACAAATGACATTATTCCCTGAGGCCAGAACGCATAAAAAATCATGAAATCCAACCAACGGAATGTTTCCAGCCATAATTACGGCGACGTTTTTAGGGTTATTCGTATATTGATAGTTTGAAAGCCAATCAGTTAAATCTGTTTCATTAAGCCACGAACTTAAATTTTTAAGCGACTTCCGAATCAACTCTTCGGTGAACCAGCCGTTAAACTGATGCTGAGTTTGAATCACGACATTCAATTCATCTAATTCAGTTTCTGTCAACCCTAGTTCATAACCCGCCCACGGAAGGTTATTTCCAACGTGATTCATTATTTTTCCAAGCTGACAAAATGCTTGAATGAGTTTTTCCTTTTTCACAATGCAAATTTAGGGACAACAATTCGTAAAATAAGAAATTCGTATCGGATTTAAAAAAATCTCCTCAACTGAACAAAACATTATGTATTACGTTGTTATATTTGCAAAAAATTAGTTGCTATGGCGATAATGATTACCGATGAATGTATCAATTGTGGGGCTTGTGAACCTGAATGTCCAAATAATGCAATCTACGAGGGAGGTGCCGAATGGAAATATTCAGACGGAACAACTTTGAAAGGTATCATTACAACCTTGGATGGGGATGAATTGCTTGCAGATCAATCGCAAGAACCTGTAAACATGGACGTTTATTACATCGCTCACGAAAAATGCACGGAATGTGTTGGATTTCATGATGAACCGCAATGTGCTGCTGTTTGTCCGGTTGATTGTTGCGTTGATGACCCAGACTACCGGGAATCCGAAGATGAACTTCTTTCCAAGAAGAATTTCATGCATTTGTAAAATACCGCATGTTTTACCGGTATTTATTCCTATTTATTTTTTCTTTTTTTTCTGGTTTAAGTTCGTCTAATTACGCTCAAACTTATACTCAACAATCATTTGATTCTCTCAATATTAAGAGTAAAAAAATTAATGTATACCTAATTCCTATTGGGGCTAAAGTTACTAGAACTGAAATTTCAAGAATTGGAACGCCATTTCAAAAAGCTAAAATTTTTATTGAGTCGGCTGTTTTACCTGAATTGAAGCTTGAAAAACGGCTATCGTGGAATAACCCATTTGCTGACCACAAACAATTCACAAAGGAAATGAAACTCGCTCGAAATACGTATTTTGAGCGCTTCCAAATCGAACCCAACTCAATCTACTTTTTCATTATACCAGAATATTTATCTGATACAATTCAAGGTTACACCATTCCCGGTAAATCAATTGCATTTATAACAGAAAAAGGGCTTCAGAATCAAAATACGCTTAATTTGAATTTAGGATCTTGTCTCGGCCTTAAATTTGAAACAGATTCAATGAATGTGATGAACTCCTTTGATGTCCCATGGAAAGACCTAAATTGGGAACAATGCGTGCATTTGCGAGAAAAACTAACATCATTTTCCATTTACGACGATTTTGAAAACGTTAGCGCATATAATGGGTTAGTTCCTAAATTCATATGGGAAGTAAATGAAGATGGAGAAATTAAATTTGACTCCAATGATCCATTTTCAAGTTTAAAACAAGGTGAATTAAACAACTCCTATCTCGTTTACAGAAAAATATCAAATCCATTTTTTAAGGGGCTTTTCACTATTTCAAATAACTCAATTTGCGCTATCCACCTTATCAGTGTTTTGATTTCAATAACAGTAACTCTCTATTTTAGAAGAAGATTCAATCGCACGATTGAAAATAGTGGATTTGTAAAACGTGTTTCTCTTCGCTTTTTGAAATTAATATTGTGGGGCATCTTCATTTCGATTCAAGTTGTGACGTTCCTGGCGGTCGATTACTATTATGACAATCAGTATCTTAAGTCCATTTATCTGCGTGATTTCAAAGGGATAAAATTGGCTGAATTGAAACAAAAATTATCAAACAAGAATTTATTCCTATCCAAACCCTCCAAAACACAAATAAATCAATGCTTTCAGAAAGAAGGCAACAATTGGAAAGTAACAAAAGAACGTAAAGTATTGTATTTTGAATTGAAAATAGTAAACGAGAAATGTACTGGAAGATTTGTTGGTTCAAAAAACAGATTAATACTGAATCCTGATTCAAAAATTCAAAGAAAATTGAACAGAAAAGCTGATTATCCTTATGTTGTATTTAGTTATTTCGATGAAAATTATAAACTCAAAAAAAACGAAGTTTTTAACCTCGAAGGAAAAAACATTATCTCAAAACTTACTTTGAATGATCCTGCCAAACGCATCTTGGTTTTTGTTAATGGTTATCGTCCTGTTTCAGTAAGTAATTCATTGGAAGACAATTTAAAAGACATTAAAAAAAATGGAGTTGAATACCCTAATTCAGCAAATATTTTACATAATTTCGATCGGCATCAATACTGGACTCCTTGGAATGAAATAAACAATTTATTTATTGATCGAATTAATCCATCCGAGATTTGGTATGCCGATGGCCATCACTCAGTGGCAACATCCAATTTTGAATCTGTTGTGAATTTTTCGGCTATTTCCTCCGTTTATCCTACTACTTGTAAAAATTTGAAAAAACACACCTGTTTTCAAACGAAGATTGCAGGCAACAAAACTGTCGAAACATATTCCTTATTGGCAACAAAATCGAACAAATCAGGATTTATGAAGCGTCGGAAATCAGGAAGAGTCGCAGGAACCAATCTCAAAATGTTACTGAATGAATTGCCGAATTGTTCTGAAAATGACACATTATTTATTGTCTCTCACAGCATGGGATATGCTTATGCCCTCGGAATGATTCAGGAACTCAGAGGTAAAATCAATTTCGGTGGTTTTTATATTATGGCTCCAGAAAACGCGGGAGTTGGTAAAACGTTCATTAATGAATGGAAAGAAGTATGGCAGTACGGGGCTAACTTTGAACCTAAAAGAAGAAATGCACCTTGTTTGCAAGACGGTGTTGCAGTGCAAGTTAAAGCAAAAGGACTCAAAGAAGATAACCGTGTGTTTTTCCCTTTCGAGAAAGAGCGTCAGATGGGATTCTTTAAAAGTCACTTTGTTGGATATTACACTTGGATTTTCGATATACCGAAAGGTAAAAAGGGATCTGTAACAAAGCACTAATATTTGTTACCCTTAAATCAAATAAATTGTTCAAAAATTGATCAATTTGACCAAATTGCAAAGGTTGTAATAGCTTTATATTCCTTAATTTTGTTTCACTAAAAATATTTCATGGAATCCACTTTGCAAAAGGAAGCAACACTCGAACAAGCAATCGATTTAGGTCTTAGAGCCGATGAGTTTGAAATGATCAAGGAAATTTTAGGTAGAACGCCGAACTTTACTGAAACCGCTGTTTATTCAGTAATGTGGTCTGAGCATTGTTCTTATAAAAATTCAATTTTGTGGTTGAAAACGCTACCAAAAGATGGTCCGCATATGCTCGTTAAAGCTGGAGAGGAAAACGCCGGTTTAGTGGATATTGGTGATAGCTTGGGATGTGTTTTCAAAATTGAATCACATAATCACCCAAGTGCATTGGAACCATACCAAGGCGCTGCAACGGGTGTTGGTGGAATTAATCGCGATATTTTTACAATGGGAGCTCGACCAATAGCACAATTAAATTCATTGCGTTTCGGAAATATTGAATCTGCAAGAACGAAATGGCTTGTGAAAGGAGTTGTAAAAGGAATTGGAGACTATGGGAATGCATTTGGTATTCCAATCGTAGGGGGTGAAGTATTTTTTGATGAGTCATATAATACGAACCCATTGGTCAATGCATTCTCAGCAGGAATCATAGACACAAAAAAAACAATTTCAGCAACTGCAAAAGGCCCAGGTAATCCTGTTTTCATTGTTGGTTCAGCCACGGGAAAAGATGGAATCGCAGGTGCGGCATTCGCTTCAAAGGACATCACTGAAGATTCAGCTGACGATTTGCCTTCTGTTCAAGTAGGAGATCCTTTTATGGAAAAACTGCTATTGGAAGCAACTATGGAATTGGCTGATACAGATGCTATCGTGGGCATGCAGGATATGGGGGCAGCAGGAATTACATGCTCAACGTGTGAAATGAGCGCGGCAGGTAAGGTAGGAATGGAAATAGATTTAGACAAGGTTCCTACTCGCCAAGAAAATATGCTTCCATATGAAATTCTATT
The DNA here is from genome assembly GCA_016866415.1 of Bacteroidota bacterium. GTDB lineage: Bacteria > Bacteroidota > Bacteroidia > Flavobacteriales_D > Crocinitomicaceae > UBA952. The sequence goes on from VGML01000013.1 coordinate 7,602, forward strand.
ATCTGAATCTCAAGAACGTATGCTTGTTGTGGTCCAAAAAGGTAAAGAATCAGTTGTTAAGGAAATATTTACAAAATGGGATTTGCATGCCGAAGAAATTGGTCATGTAACGGACACTGGACGAATTCGCTATTACATGAACGGTGAATTGGTTGGAGATGTTCCGGCTGAATCTCTTGTTCTTGGAGGTGGTGCACCGCAATACAAACGCGAATACAAAGAACCAGCTTACTATCAGGAATTCAAGAAATTCGATATCAATCAAGTTGAAAAACCATCGGATTTAAAAGAAGTCGGATTTAAATTACTTCAAATGCCAAATATCGCATCAAAACGATGGGTTTATGAGCAATATGACTCAATGGTTGGCACTCGGAATATGACAACAAATAGACCTTCTGATGCAGGTATAGTGAATATCAAAGGAACGAATAAAGCGTTAGCCATGACTGTGGATTGTAATTCACGTTATGTCAATGCAGATCCGGAAGTGGGAACGATGATTGCGGTTTCGGAAGCCGCTCGAAATATCGTTTGTGCTGGAGGAAATCCGAGTGCGATAACAAACTGTTTGAATTTCGGTAATCCATACAACCCTGAATCCTATTGGCAATTTGTGGGAGCAATTAAAGGAATGTCAGCCGCTTGTTTGAAGTTTGAAACACCTGTTACTGGAGGAAATGTATCTTTTTACAATCAAACCTCTATAGGAGGCAAAGAAATTCCAGTATTCCCCACTCCAACTATTGGTATGATTGGAATTGTGCCTGACAAAGAAAAAATCATGACACTTGATTTCAAACAAAAAGGTGACCTGATTTTCTTAATCGGAGAATATAAAGAAGATATTTCATCCTCGGAATATTTGGCTTCATATCAAGGAATTAAAGCCTCTCCTGCTCCGTATTTCGACCTTGAAAAAGAATTTCAAATGCATCAAGCAATAAAAGGATTAATTGCAAACAATTTGGTAAATGCCGTGCACGACGTCGCTGATGGAGGATTATATGTAACTTTGGTAGAAATGTCCTTACCAAGAGAGCTTGGTTTTGATATTGTTACAGATTCAGAGATTCGTGAGGACGCATTCTTATTTGGTGAAGGTCAAGGAAGAGTAGTTGTTTCTTTAACTGAGGAAATGGAGGAGACATTTTTGGAATATATGGTTGAAAGTGGTGTCAATATCACATTACTCGGACATGTTACTAAAGGTAAATTACAAGTCGACGAGGAACATTTTGGATTTATCACGGAAGCGAAGGAAATATATGACAATGCATTAGAAAAACACTTAGAAAATTAACAAATGGAGTATAACACAACACGAAATCACTTAATTCTTCCCGAATACGGCAGAAACGTTCAAAATATGATTGCTCATGCAATGGAAATTTCCAATCGCAATGAAAGAAATCGAGCAGCTCAAGCTATTATAGAAGTAATGGGGCAATTAAATCCTCATTTACGCGATGTTGATGATTTTCGACATAAGTTATGGACGCATTTATTTGTAATGTCAGATTTCAATTTAGATGTTGATTCACCTTACGAAATTCCAAAACCGGAGGTTTTAAATGAGAAACCGCAATTAATGGATTATCCAAAAAGTTCTATTAAATACGGGCATTACGGTAAATATACACAAGCCATTTTAGAAGATTCAAAAAACATTGAAAAGCCAACTGAGAAGGAATACCTCAAGAATACGATGGCAAATTTCATGAAAAAGCAATATTTGTCCCACAACAATGATGCGGTTGAAAACAATGTTATCGCTCAGAATTTAAAGGAATTATCAAAAGGTGAATTAATCCTTGAAAATCCAGATGAATTAGTGAATACCAATACCTTACTTCGTTCCATGGGAATGAATAAAAAGTTTAATCCAGGTAAAAACAAGAATTTTAAACAGAAAAAGAAATTCAAAAAGCAATAAAAATGGCTTCATTTGAAATATACGGGGGAAAACCCTTGAAAGGAGAACTTCATCCGCAGGGAGCGAAGAACGAGGCATTGCAAGTATTATGTGCTCCACTTTTAACAGAAGAAAAAGTAACCATTTCCAATGTCCCCGACATAATTGATGTCAATAAGCTAATCGCACTTTTACAAACGATGGGAGTGAAAGTCGAAAAAGTTGAGAAAGGAACCTACATTTTTCAAGCAAAAGATATTGATTTAAAATACCTTGAATCTGAAGATTTCAAGAAACGCGCATCTTCCCTCAGAGGTTCAATTATGATCGTCGGTCCTCTCCTTGCCCGCTTTGGAAGAGGTTTTATTCCGAAACCAGGAGGTGATAAAATTGGTCGTAGACGTTTAGATACTCACTTTGAAGGCTTTGCACTTTTGGGAGCGAAATTCAATTATGATGCAGGTGAACATTTTTACTCAGTTGAAGCAAAAAAACTAAAGGGAACCTATATCCATTTAGATGAGGCATCAGTTACCGGAACAGCAAATATTTTGATGGCTGCCGTTTTAGCTGATGGAAAAACAACTTTTTACAATGCCGCCTGCGAACCTTATATTCAACAATTATGTAAAATGTTGAACTCGATGGGGGCAAAGATTACGGGAATCGGTTCAAATATGCTTCACATTGATGGTGTAAAATCATTAGGTGGGTGCTATCATCGCATTCTTCCCGATATGATTGAAATTGGAAGTTTCATTGGCTTGGCAGCGATGACAAAATCTGAAATTACCATCAAGGATGTCAGTTGGGATAACTTAGGAATCATTCCGAATGTTTTTAGACGCATGGGAATTAAACTTGAGAGAAGAGGCGATGACATCTATATTCCAGCACAAGAAAATTATGAAATTGATACATTTATAGATGGCTCTATTCTCACGATTTACGACGCGCCTTGGCCAGGATTTACGCCAGATTTACTCTCGATTATTTTAGTTGTTGCGACACAGGCGAAAGGATCAGTCTTAATTCATCAAAAAATGTTTGAGTCACGGCTTTTCTTCGTGGATAAATTGATTGATATGGGTGCTCAAATTATTTTATGTGACCCACATCGCGCTACGGTTATCGGATTGAATCGTGAACATGACTTAAAAGGGATTAGCATGACTTCACCGGATATTCGCGCAGGTGTTTCTTTACTCATCGCAGCTCTATCTTCTAAAGGGAAAAGTGTAATTCATAACATCGAGCAAATTGATCGAGGCTACCAAGATATTGAACTTCGATTGAATAACATTGGTGCTGATATTCGAAGAATAGGCTAATGAAACGGCAACTTTTAATTGGTGGAATGTTATTACTGGTGTTTGCCTGTTATTCCATTTGTTTTCGAAATCAACCAAATGAGTATTTAAAAGATGTAGCACCTGAGATTCAACTCAAATCACCGAGCGGTAAAATGGTTTCGCTTTACAAACTGAAAGGTAAATTGGTTCTAATCGACTTTTGGGCATCTTGGTGCGGTCCTTGCAGAAATGAAAGCCCGAATTTAGTGGAAGCATATAGAAAATATAAAAACCGAAAATTTATCAAAGGAAATGGATTTGAGGTTTTCAGTGTTTCCTTGGATAAAGATGTTAATACCTGGAAAAATGCCATCAAGGAAGATAAACTAGCTTGGAAAAATCACGGGATTGATAAAGATGGAAAGGCATCGGCAAATTACGGCGTGTCATCCATACCGAGTGGTTTTCTGATTGACGGTGAAGGTAATATTTTAGCTCAAGGCGAAAAATTGCGAGGAATCAATCTTCACATTACAATCGAAAAATATCTTTCGAAAAATTAAATTCGATCCAATACGTATTTAATAAGTCCTTTCATTTCATCTTGATATCCTTTCGAAAACTCGAGATTTGGTCTATTTGCAACACCAAGACAAATGGTTGCACATTGATGCCCTAATTGTTTTCCCAAAGCAAAAAGAGCAGAACTTTCCATTTCAAAATTTAGAATTTTTTCGTTTTGGAATTCAAATGAACCCAATTTCAAATGAATATCCCGCATATGAGTCGGAATTCGTAGCGATCTTCCTTGAGGACCATAAAAACCGGAACTTGTTATTGTAATTCCACACTTAGTCACTTCCGAATTCATCCGATCAAATAAATTTTTGTCTGCAGATGCGAAGTATGTTTGAATCGCATTAGGAAGCAAGAGATGATCATTAATTCTTGAATTGAATTCTTTTTCATCGTCACTAAATAAAATCTCATAAAAATGAGCAACATTGTCAAAACCTAATGCATATTTGGATAAAATGTAACTGTGAACAGGAATGTCGGGCTGTAGAATACCGCATGTCCCAATTCTTACAATTTCCAACGATTGTTTTTGTGGCTTTTCAATTCTATTCTCCAAATCAATGTTGACAAGAGCATCTAACTCGTTAATAACAATATCAATATTATCCGTTCCTATTCCCGTTGAGAGTGCCGTAATTCTTTTTCCCTGAAAACTACCCGTATGACAAACAAACTCCCTATGTTGAGATTGATATTCAAGGGAATCAAAAAATTCTGAAACCAAACCTACTCGATCTTGGTCACCAACTATAATTACTTTTTCTGCTAAATTATCTGGTTTAATACCAAGATGATAAACCTCATTTTTCGAAGTTAAAACAAGTTCAGAAGAAGGGAAAATTTGCATATAAATTACTTAATCAAGCTTCCAAATACTTTTACTAAAATATCGGTAACTCGAGCAGCAGGATCTTTCCTAATCTTATTTTCTTCCTTTTCAACCATAAGAAACAATCCCTCTATTGCCTTCTGTGTGATATACGCATCCAAATCAGGATTTAATTTTTGACCCCCTGTAAAAGTCATAGCATTATTATATTTCGTAATGATTGGGTTCCAATATTCAGTTAACTTAACTTTGGACGTTGCTTCTTTTACTTTTGGACTAAATGCTGTGATCAATTTCGAAGTAGTTTGATCCTTTAAAAATTTTGTTGCAGCACCATCGCCACCATTTAGAATGGCAAAACCATCCTGTACACTCATATTCAAAATAGCATCCTTGAAAATAGGAAGAGCTTCTTTCGTTGCTTCCTCTGCTGCACGATTCAATGTAGTTTCAAATTTTTCAACTTGACCATCTAATTTCAATTCCAAGGCTTTGTCTTTGACTTTTTGAGCATCGGTAGGAAAAGGCAATCTAATTTCACTATTTTTCAAGAAGCCATCAGTTACGGAAGTTAATGAAACCGAATTTTTTATCCCAACATTCAACGCCTCTTTAAGACCTGAAATTACCTCTTCATTTGATAATTTTGGGGCACTATTCTGCGAGGATCCATTATTAACATTTACCATTTGGGATGCTTGATTCAGCACTTCACAGCTTGTAGCAGCTATTAAAATACAAGCAGAAAATAAAATACTCTTTTTCATTGATTAAAACTTTGTTCGAATTTACTTTTAATTTGAATACAAATTGAAATTAATTAAAATCGAGAATTACTATCTCAAAACATTAATAGAACCTGTATGAAATTTGCGGCCGTCATTATCCCTTTCTTTGTAGGATATTTTCCAAATATAAGTTCCATTTGGAACGATTCGACCGTTGTAAGTTCCATCCCAAGATGCTTTATGATCCTTTGATTCCCAAATTATTTCACCCCATCTGTTGTATAATACTAGCTGAAAATTTTCGAAATCAATTCCATCAACACAAATGAACCAATTTTGATTATGTTCATCATTATCTGGAGTGAATGTGTTAGGAACATAAAGTAAAATATCAGGAACAATCTCTATTTCCAATGTGATGGAATCAGAACATCCTTCGGCTGTAGTAACGGTAAGCGTTATAGGATATGTACCAACCTGACCCTCAGGATAAGTGATTATAGCACTTCCACCTCCATTAGCAATTGAAGTGGATCCTGGACTTACCCAATTCCAATCTACAATATTACCTTCGGAGACATCTGATGTCTGAATAGTAGTTTCAAACCAAGTAGCAGGGTTTTTCGAAACAGTAAAATTTGCTGTAGGAATAGGTGTTACCTCAATAATGTTATCTTTAATTGAAGTATAGACACAGCCATAGTTTGACGTAACAGTCATTTGAACATCATAAACACCAACATTTGGAAAATCAGCGGTTAAATTTTCTGAGCCCGTCAAATTATAAACATCCCCGTTCGAAAATGCATATTGAGTAAATGCGATATCTCCAGGGTTAGTGGATGTATTTGTAAAGATAAACTCACCAGGGATACAATCTTTAGGCTTGTCAGGTGCCACATTAGGAATAATTTCTATAGGAAAAGTAATTATAACACATTCCTGAGTTGTAGGCGAACCGCATTGTTCGGAAAGTGTTAAACAATATTGAGTTCCTGATGCATTTGGTTCAACAGTAAATGAGCTTCCCGTGCCTACTGTATTACCCCCTTGATTCCATGTAAAAATATAAGGCGAAGAACCGCCTGAACCTGTAGCATTAAGCGTAATAAGTGTGCCAGGACAAATCATTGAATCAGGTGTTATGAGGGTAATTGAAAGCGGATTTGGCTCACCAATTGTAATCTGAATCGTTTGAAAGCAATTGTTAGCATCGGTAACGGTAACTGTATGAACATTAGCATTCAAATCTGTAGCCGATGAAGTAATGGAATTTGAAATATCCCAATCATATAAATAGGGACCAGTACCTTGCGTAACATTTAAAGTTGCAGTTCCATCTGAACCCGAATTACAAGTAACATCCGTTTGATTGGCGATCGAAATTATCATAGCTGGAATTTCAGAAACAGTCGCCGTTACAGTACCTGAACAACCAATACTAGAAGTGACAACACATGTGTAAGTGCCTGCAGCAAGATTAGTTGCAGTTTGTGTTGTCTGTCCATCACTCCATAAATAAGTTAATGTACCTAGAGCAGGTGTCATGGTTGCCATTGCTGTACCATTTGTTCCTCCAGCACAAGAAACAAGAGTTGTTGATGCCGAAAATTGCGCGGGTGTATCACCAACAGTCACTGTTGCATTTGCAGTACAGCCATTTCCGTCCGTCATAAACACAGTGTACGTTCCTGCGGTAACATTGTTTACAGTTTGAGAAGATGACGCAAGTGCAGGCCAACTAAACGTGTATGGTGCTGGAGAATTAGCACCGGGAACTGCAGTTACTGAACCTAATCCTTGTGCACAGATATCAGGAGTAGAAGTTGCTGTCAATGAAGGGTTGGCAACGGTAATCCAGGTGGTATCAGCTGTTATTGAACCTACCGGAGTTCCACAAGCAGAACCAGAAAGAAAATATCCGGAAGTTCCTGCAGGTATTGGGTAATTTGGATTAGTGGATGGTAAATTTAATACACCGTTATTGTATGGAAATGTTGCGAGAATTGTTCCTGTAGCGTTACATGCATTCCAAACAAAGTTACTCCCCGGGCTATTCACCATGATGTAAGGTATCTGAGTAATGGTATATGCATTTGTATTGGTTGGACTTGTCGGTGTGTATCTTCTTCCATCTTGATTAGCGCCCCAAACAGTGTTATTTCTACCTGGTGTCGTATGAGCGACTGTCATGGCGTTGTTTTCTGTTCCTTGTATGGCTAAACCACTATTCCAAGTATTACAAATTGGCTTATTTCCAATGTGGTATTCTACAACATTACTAGTCTCATAAAGAATAATTGCCATGTAATTACATTGTTGAGTGCAACTGAACATGTAAATATCCTTGTAAAGAACTACAAATTTTCTGTTCGGTGCGGTTCCGACAGTTTGATATTGAATTTGTCCACCCAAAGATGGATTTATGTCTTGATAAGTTAACATGGCCGAATTTCTTGCACCGGTTAATATTGTGTTAGGCAATGGCCCTCCAGCCAAGGACCAAGGACAATAGCCGCCAGCCTGAGCAGTATTGAAAGAAACTAGTCCATTTGAACCAATTACGCATTGCGTATAGTTTGATCCGTAAAAATTGAAAGTAAAACCAAGATTCACAGCCGCCGACCATACATCATCAGAAAGGGACACATTCGTTGGAGCGTTTAAATAGATTCCAGCAGCATTGTTTGTGTTACCTCCAGTATTACAATTCGTAATAGTTACTGTTTGACCAGAACAAATAGTAGCATCTTGTCCTAAACACAACGGAACATTTGTGGAAGCAAAATATTGATTTTGAAACAATAATAAGAGAAAGAATATTCTAATTATTAAGTCAATTGATTTCATATTTAAATTTTCTTTTAACTTAAACGTTAATTGTGTATAAAACGTTGCCCCAAATATAACAAATTTAGACAAGTGATTGTTTTTTTTTAGATTCGCAAAAACGTCATTTTGACACTAACAACATTTGTTATTCTAGAATGTTGCGCGAAAGAAAACTTAATTAATTTTGTCACGATTAACATTAAAAAACATCAACATGTCAAATAAATTTCATGCAGAAATTGAGTCTTTCATGTCTCGAGTAAAAGAAAAAAATGGTCATGAACCTGAATTCATTCAGGCAGTTCAAGAGGTAGCGGAAACAGTCATTCCTTTTATAGAGGAAAATCCGAAATATAAAACCGCGAAAATTCTTGATCGAATTGTAGAACCTGAACGAACGATTATCTTTAGAGTTCCGTGGTTGGATGATCAAGGGAACATTCAAGTAAATCGTGGCTACAGAGTGGAGTTTAACTCAGCAATCGGTCCTTACAAAGGAGGTCTTCGTTTCCATCCTTCAGTGAATTTGTCGATTCTGAAATTTTTAGGGTTTGAGCAAATTTTTAAAAACTCACTTACTACTCTACCAATGGGTGGAGGAAAAGGTGGTTCTGACTTTGACCCAAAGGGAAAATCGGATAACGAAGTAATGAAATTTTGTCAATCATTTATGACTGAATTAGCTCGCCATATCGGAGCTGATACGGATGTTCCAGCTGGCGATATCGGTGTTGGCGGAAGAGAAATTGGCTATATGTTTGGTCAATACAAACGTTTAAGAAATGAATTTACAGGAGTTCTTACCGGTAAAGCGCGCAATTGGGGTGGTTCATTAATCCGTCCAGAGGCAACAGGTTACGGAACAGTTTATTTTGCGAAAGAAATGTTAGCAACTAAAGTTGATTCCTTCAAAGGTAAACTAGTTGCAGTATCAGGCTCAGGTAATGTCGCTCAGTATGCATGTGAGAAAGCTACTGAACTAGGAGCAAAAGTTGTGACTTTATCTGATTCTGAAGGATATATATACGATGCGGATGGAATTGATGCAAGCAAATTGGCTTATGTCATGGAGTTGAAAAATGTTAAACGAGGTAGAATTTCAGAATATGCTGCAAAGTATCCAAATGCAAAATTTGTAGCTGGAAAAAGACCTTGGGAAGTTAAAGTTGACATCGCGTTACCCTGTGCAACTCAGAATGAATTGAATGGAGAAGAAGCAAAAGTTTTAATTTCTAATGGTGTAAAGTGTGTAGCTGAAGGCGCAAACATGCCATCAACTCCGGAAGCAATTACTGCTTTTCAACAAGGTGGTGTGCTTTTTTCTCCAGGTAAAGCTTCGAATGCGGGAGGTGTAGCTACTTCAGGATTAGAGATGTCTCAAAACTCGTTGAGATTGTCTTGGTCGAGAGAAGAAGTTGATCAACGTCTTCACGGAATTATGGTTTCTATACACGAAGCATGTGTGAAATATGGAAAAAATGAAGATGGTTCTATTGATTATGTGAAAGGAGCCAATGTTGCTGGTTTTGTAAAAGTTGCCGATTCAATGATTGATCAAGGATTGGTTTAATTCCAATATTGAATATTAGTTAAAGCTGTCTTCGGGCAGCTTTTTTTTTAAATATTAACTTTATGTTTATTAAAAATTCTTAATTTTGTTTAGAATAATTCTAAATAATGAATAAAAATTCTTCTCCATTCATCGTTATGAACTTATGCAATTTGTTAACTCAAAACGAAATCGAATGCAAGAAATCTAAATGCTGCAAGAAGTATAAGAAAAAAGGTGATCCTTGCAAAAAATGTCCGAAATTTGGATAATGCGAATTATTGTTATTTATCTTGTACTTGGAATAAATTATTGCTTTTCTCAAAATTTGATGACTAGAAAATCAAATTTGTTCCTTACCTCAAGCATCTCTAAACAACGTATGGATTACTTCTGGAATCTTGGCGTAAAAACTAGAAAAAAGTACTTCGAAATCGGTTTAGAGACTGGAATTGGAGTTGAAAAAACTTTATTCCAGCAAACATTCTCACCACACATTGAAATAACGACTTTTTACAATATCATTCAACAAGAAGTTAATAGAAAAAATGGAATTGTTTTTGGACCTGGTTTAATTCTTTCAGGAACCACTTACAAAATACAAACCCCCATCAGGTATGGAGATGTATTTCTTGGTTATCATTTGTGTCTGGGTAGGAAATTGAAATTTTTCCATCAAGGCGGATATGGCATCATGTTCGAATCTTTTAATTCTAACGAAGGGAAGGTTGTTTCCAGAGCATATAATTATTGTTTTAAAATAGGTCTTAGTTATGCGATGCATATTTAAAATCCTGGTTATTTTTATCCTATTTTCCTGCACAAAAAAAAATCACAGTTCTATTCCCGTTTTTGGTCACGCCGGAATGGGGCTTTCAATGGAAAATTCGGTCTATCATGATAATTCAAAAGAATCGGTAGAGTTATGTTTGTCTCTTCCAAATTCGGATGGAGTTGAAGTAGATGTTCAAATGGATAGTCAAGGGGAACTTTGGCTCTATCACGATGAATTTTTAGATAACATTTCTTCTGTTGATGGTTGCGTAAGCGAAAAGACTACTTCTCAATTGGAACAATCTTTTTATAAAACTTTAAAGAAAGAAAAATTGGTCAAACTAAGTCAAATTTTACCTTTAATCAATGAAAATCAGAAACTTTTCCTAGATGTCAAAAACAGAAATGCTTGTTCAAACGCGATAATCAATTTCACTCAATTTCAGGAAGGACTTTTTAACATCCTGGGCAACAATAACTCCAATGTCTATGTAATTTTATCCGATTCTAATTGGTTGGTCGACCTATCAACGATTTATCAAGTTTATTACAGCACAGATAACTTTTCCGAAGGTTTTAATATTCTGACAGAAAAACCAAACGTTCGGGGACTTGTAATACGAAATAAAGCAATTGAAAAATCTCAAATCGAAGCGATTAAAAATCTAAATAAAGAAGTTTATTTGTATGATATTCGTTCACCAAAAGGGAATCGCGTTGCTTTTAGCAAACATCCGAGTGGAATCATTACCGATGACATCAGAGCTGCGCTGGTTGATAGGTAATTTGGAAACTTTCGATTTAAACTCATTTATCAATCTATCAAGATTGCAGACCATTGATTTAGAACTTTGTGCCTGTTAAAATGAGTTTGAATTAACTCGTGGTTTTTTTCCTTATCTTCAGTTGAAATCTTGATAAGCTCTCCTCCGTTTAATAACTCTTCAGTTGATCTGATAACAAAACCTAAATTTTTGAAAAATTGAAAACTACTCGATTTTTCAGATAAATAAACCGTACTGAAGTTGAATAAAAAATAAATTATGTTGCCCAAACCTTGCTGACAATAACTATTCAGAACAAAAAACTCGACGTCCGAGATGTAGTTGTAATAATCGTTCAAAGGAAGAGGTTTTTCCAATAGTTGAATATTTAAATCAGGGAACTTATGAAATTGACCTTTCAATGAATTAATATACGCCTTCTTTCCGTAATTCAATGGAATTATTATTTCATCTGTTAGCGATATCCTATTCAAATAAGCTAGTACCTCATAATGATTAAGTAAAGGTGAACCATTATGACCAACCATAACACGATTTTTATTAATCGTTGAGTTTTCTTGAATGTGCAAATCAGATGAATCCAAATATGGCATAAAATGATAGTTCACATTACTTTTTTCGCCAAATATAAACTTGTAATCTACTTCATTTAAGCTACAAAAGCAATCAATCTTGTTTACAATAGACTTATATTTTTTTTCGGATATCGGAAAAAAGGTAATTGACTTCTTTTTGAAAAAATTAATTAGGTTATCCAAAAAATTAAATGCTCTTTTTCGAAGTAAATATTTTTTACTGAAGCCAACATACAATGAATTAATGTTGAAGGATAATTGATAATATTCAAAACTCCAAAACATCCATAAAATTTGGACTTTAGGAAATTTATTTTTTAGTGAAATCAGCCAATGAAATTGAAAATAGTTTAGGCTATGAAATATTACTTTAGTAATTACACCATTTTCAATAAATGTCTCTAATGATTCCTTTGATGTAATTAAGATATCTTTTGGAACTTCTTTTGATATTCCGTTTTCAATGAAAAAATACTGTTTGTTGGATTCAATTTCCTGAACATATTCGAATGTTTTTTTTATAAAAACTCCATTTGAATGAATAAAAATGTGAACGGATGACATTATTAAATCAGATTTGCAATACCGGGATTACCAATTACCTTCATATTATCTGTAACATCTTTTGTAACGACTGTTCCAGCTCCGATTATACAATTTTCACCAATTTCAATTCCTGGAAAAATTACTGCGCCTGAACCAATAAAAGTACCCGATCCGATTATACAATTTCCAGCCATAACTACACCGGGGCAAACTTCAACAAATTCACCAATTACCGAATCATGTCCTATTGAGGAATTACAATTAATCAAAGCCCCTGTTCCGATTTTAACATTACCCATGATTATTGAACCGGGCATAATTGAAACAGATTGAGCAATTTCAACATTAATTCTACTAATTCGGGCGAAATTTGAAATTATTCTGATTGGATTGCCTTTGGAGGTCGAACAAATCAATTCGAAAAAATGCTTCCTGATTTTCGGATTTCCGGTACCTAGAAGGAAATCAATCGAATCATGGCCTTCTAAATAGTTGTCTAAGTTAGAAACTATTAAGAACTCGGAATGGATGTAATCATTACTTACTTTTCCTGTGTCATTAAAAAAATGAACTAGGGATTTTTCAAATGATTCATTTTCACTCAATACATCTAAAATTTGCATTGCAAATCCACCTGACCCTAGCACTAGCATAATTCAGCTAATTTATTGACAATAAAACTTATCTCCTCGTCCTTAAGATCGTGATAAAGTGGCAAACATATCACTCTTTTTGAAATGTCTTCAGCGATTGGACAGGAATCATTTAAAGGTATAAATGTTAATTCATTTAATGAAGGATAAAAATACCTTCTCAAATGAATATTTTCCTCTTCAAATTTCTTTAACACAGATAAAAGCTGTTCCTCTGAATCAAGAATAAAAGGGAAATAAGCCTTGTTGAAATCCAATTTAAAATCAGTCGTGTAAATCCCTCTTTCAAATAATAGTTTTTTATATAAATCCCACTGATATTTTCTTTGTTTTCGAATTTCGTCAATGTAATGAAGGTTAACCAATCCCATTGCCGCGGTGAGCTCGTTCATTTTCGCATTAATTCCAATTTCCGAAAATGTAGTTGGAGAAGTATGGCCAAAATTCCTCATTAGTTTCATTCGTTCATAAATAGCTTTATCTCGACATACGACCGCACCACCTTCAACAGTATGAAAAAGCTTTGTAGCATGAAAACTGATGGTAGAAACATCGCCAAAATTGAGAATATTTTTATTCTCATAATTAGTACCAAAACAATGTGCACTATCAAAAATAATTTTTAAGTCATATTTTGAGGCTATATTCTCTATTGCCTTTATATCACAAGGATAACCATATACATTCGTTGCTAAAATCGCTGTTGTTTTATCAGTAATTAGATTTTCAGTTTTAGTCGGATCAATATTGAAAGTATCTTTATCAATATCACAAAAACGGGGACAATTCTCCCATAACAACGAAGAGGTAGTAGCAACGTAGGAATAAGGAGTAGTTATCACTTCACCCATTAAATCAAGAGCTTTAATCGCAAGTTGAATTGCAATTGTTCCGTTTGTTACCAAAAGGAGATTTTCAACTTTCAAATAATCCTTTAATTTGTCTTCAAGCTCTTCCACGCATGGACCTTGATTCGTAAGCCAACCTCGGTTCAAAATTTCACTAACCTTTTGCTGATATTCGGAAATTGGCGGAATAAAAGGTTTTGTAGCGCTAATTATTTTTTTTGAATACTGGTCTGACATTTAATTTTGATTAACTCCATTCGAAAATAAGAAATTATAGTGAATTTGGAATTGATTCATATTTTTTTTGAAAAAGAAGTGCTTCGGCACTAAATTTAAATCCAAAGTTAACAAAATCGGAATGTCTTTATTCTATTACCAATTGAAAAGAATTAAATTTGTATTCACAACAATAAGGCGCAAAGCGAATCAAAAAATGAATCATCTTAGAGATACATTTAAACAAAAAGGAATGAGAAAAAACCTCATTTCTGAGTTAATAGAAAAAGGTATTAAAAATCAAGCAATATTAGATTCGTTCGATCTTATTCCGCGTCATTATTTTTTAGATTTGGCTTTTGAGGAACAAGCTTATTCAAATATGGCCTTCCAGATTGGATCAGGACAAACCATCTCGCACCCATACACTGTTGCCTTTCAAACGGAGTTACTAGAACTTGAAAAAGGAAATAAGGTTTTGGAAATTGGTACCGGTTCTGGATTTCAAACCTGTATTCTATGTTCACTTGGTGCCAAGGTTTTCTCAATCGAACGCCATCGCGATTTACATTTGAAAGCTAAACAAATCATACATTTTTTCAATTTCAATCCTAAATTATTTTTTGGAGATGGATATCAGGGTAACAATTCTTACGCTCCGTATGACAGAATCCTGGTTACATGCGGCGCTCCTGAAATTCCTACTGAACTAAAGAACCAACTCAAAGTTGGTGGAATCATGATAATCCCTGTAGGTGAAGGAAACG
>VGML01000014.1 GCA_016866415.1 Bacteroidota bacterium
CATTAACTTCAATTCTTACAACTCCGCCTGTTGGATATACACCTGTCCATGGGAATGGGGCAGGTCCTTGGGGTGGAATTATGATTGGTGCCTCTGGACAATGCGATACACTAACGAATGCAGGCGGAGTAAATACACCGGATGAAATCGTTTACTTTTTTGAAAATGCAACAAACTCAAATTTATATTTTCACAATACCCAATATGGATGTTGGCAAAATAGCACGTATACAATTTCTCAAGGAGGGAACTGTTGTATAACACCGCCTGCTCCGCCATCGGGATGTAATCTTGTTGCTGCCGTTTCTGTGATTCCAAATTCAGTCTGTGAGCCATGTTTTTATAGCGGGCCTCCAATTCTTATTAATGAACTTATGATTTCTCCTAACGTTAATGACGGTTCTATTTCTGGACCTGGGCCAAACGGAGGAAGAGGTGAATGGATAGAATTATACAATCCCGATTTGTGTGATAGCGTTGATATTTCGTGTTATTATCTAGGAAATTCTACAGCTGAAGGATCAGGGGGATTTAGATTGCCGACTGGTACAATTGTTCCTCCCAACGGGTTTTGTATGGTAAGAGGTATTAATGTGACTCCGGTCCCAAGCAATCTTCTAGTTCAAAATGGTGGAAATGTAGTCGAAGTGGTTGTTCCAGGTGAAATTAATCAAACAGGAATTTGCTGTACAGGAACAAGGGTTTGGTTCCCGAACGCAGGAGGTTGGTTTGCATTTTATGACGCAAATGGAAATCCTGTGGATGCAGTAAGATGGGGCCCTGGAAATATTCCTTCCTTGGCAGGGCAACCTTGTATTTCTTCACAAGCAGGCTGTTCAAATACGACAAGTTTGCTTAGTTATAATTCGATACCAGATCCGTTAAAATTCTATGCAAGTACTGCCGATGGTGGAACTCATTTTGGACAAACCATTCGTAGGATGCCCGACGGAGGAAGTTGGGCCGGAGTCGGTCAACCAACCTATGCAATTTGTAATGACCCTAATAATTGCTTAACAGGATCATTAATAGGGTATTGCAACGGAACTGGTACTGTAAACATAACATCAGGTCAAGCCCCATTTACTTTTCTATGGAACGATGATTTAAATCAAACAACTCAAACAGCTACGAATTTATGCGAAGGTGACTATCAAGTTCTAGTTACAGATGCAAACAACTGCCAAGAAACTTACAATATTAGTGTAATAACAAATCCTTTTGATTTAACTACCAATATTCAACAACCAGGTTGTTTACAATCAAATGGTTCCATTAGCATTGATCCATATAATGCCAATTACACGTATTCTTGGTTACCTAATGTATCCTCGACAAATAGTGCAACTAATTTACCACAAGGCACCTATCAAATTACAATTACACAATTCAATTGTACTTATGATACTACAATAGTGTTGCAAAACCCAGTTCCTTTTGAATCATTCTTTCAAATACAACAAACAACATGCGGAGAAGATAATGGATTGATTATCGTTGATAATACCCCAAACAGTTCAGTTTATTCCTATACATGGACACCAGCAGTAACAACTTCGAATAGTGCTACTAACCTCGCTCCGGGATCTTATCAAGTGAGCATATCTGATAATTCATGTGCTTTTGATACTACGATTACAATATTTCCGAGTGTTGGGTTGAGTTCTACAGCCACGATTTATAATTCCACCTGTCAACAAGCGAATGGCGCTGCTGATTTAGATGTATCGCCAGATGGAATCTATACTTTTACATGGCCAACTGGTATTAATTCTACTATTGATAGCGCATCGAATTTAGCCGCAGGATCTTATTTAGTTTTCTTTACGAACGGAATTTGTACAGGAGATACAACAATTGTAGTTTCAACAACAACGCCGCCTACGGATATTACCACTATCATCACTGCAACGCAATGCGATGAGAATACGGGAGAAATTGCAATTGCCACAACAACGGGAGGAACAGCTCCATATAGTTATTCCATTAATAATGGTATTTATTCCATTGTTCAAGTTTTTGATAGTTTGGCCCAAGGAACCTTCACGATTTCAGTACTCGACGCGAACAATTGTTCTTATCAAGAACAGGCTTTAGTGCCGATGTTTGCTGGCCCTACTCTTATCCAAGTTGGATTAACTAATCCGAATTGTGGACTAAATAATGGTGCGCTTGTAATTAATGGCACATTGGGAGGAACAAATCCGTACACGTATTCAGTAAATGGAACTCTAGCTCAACCTCTGGTTAGTCTAAATAATTTAAGCGCTGGGACATACAATTTAAATGTGGTTGATGCCAACGGCTGTATTTACGATCAAACTGAAGCATTAATAATGACTACTGGTGAACCAGTAATTCGAATTCCAAATGTTCTGACCGCCAATGAAGATGCGACAAATGACATTTGGAAAATCTACACCGAGTGTATTGAAGGAATAACATGCGAAATTTTCAATAGATGGGGAAATAAAATCTATGAATTTAACGATTTGACCGAAGGTTGGAACGGAACTACTTCTGGTGGTGATGAAGCAGTAAATGGGGTTTATTTTTACAAAGTCACCTTCAATCTTTTTGGAGATGTTGAAGATGATGAAGTTTACCATGGACACATTACGCTAATCAGATAATAGAAATGAAGCAAATGACATTAAAAGAAGTAATTACAGAAGTTGAAAAATTCCATGATTCATTTGGAATTAAAAATCATTACAGTCCAGAAACAAAATTAACGGAAGCCGAATGCGAATTGCGTTTCAATCTTATGAAAGAGGAAAATGAAGAGTATTTGGAAGCAGCAAAACGAGGCGACATTGTTGAGATTGCTGACGCATTGGGAGATCAATTGTATATTTTATGTGGAACAATTTTAAGACATGGCTTGCAAGACAAAATTGTTGAAGTGTTTCAGGAAATACAACGTTCAAATATGAGTAAATTGGATAAAGACGGAAAACCAATTTATCGAGAAGATGGTAAAGTGATGAAATCAGAGTTGTATTTTAGACCTGATATCAAGTCTATTTTAGCTGAAAAATAGTTATTCACTTTTGTATCTTTATTATTTCCGAGGAGACCTTAAAATCATTAATTGGTCTTAATTAGTTTTGTTTATCAAGCAAAATTCAAGTAATGGGAACCAGTAATGATTTGTCTATATATTTTAGTCCAGTAAATATTGAAGGAAATTGGAGTGAGGATCAAATTGGCTCAAAAATATATTTATATAAATCAGATTTCCCTGAATTGAGCCGTAAAGGCTATGCTTTGATTTATGTACCTGAATTCAGAGGAGATACTGGTGTTCATTTTGATTCACTATTACCTGACGATTTTCGAAAAGAATTCTATGCCTTGAATTGTGGAATTGTTTGGCAACATAATTTCTATGATTTGGGCACAATTCTACCTGGAAATGAATTGAAAGATACCCTCCATGCAATAAAAACCGTTGTTCAAGAATTAAATCGATTAAAAATAATTCCGATTATTGTTGGAGGCAGTCAAGATTTAACTTTGGCGATGTATGATGCCTATAGCAATCTCGAACAATTGGTTAATATCTGTACAATTGACTCTGCCCTTGATTTGGGAACTCCAGATCAGGAAGTTTCTTCAAATGCTTATCTTAGCAAAATTTTGGTTCAGCGCCCCTGTCATCTGTTCAATTTGGCTAATATTGGATTGCAAATACCTTATGCTGGAGCAAAAGAATTCGATCTTTTTGAAAAATTGTATTTCGATATTTGTCGCTTAGGTGAATTTAATGCTGATTTCAAAAAAGCAGAACCACATTTGCGAAACGCCGACCTTATTAGTTTAGACTTCACTTCTATTAAGGCTTCTGAACTTTTATTTAAAGGCGGAAGTCCGAATGGTTTTTATGCGGAACAAATTTGTCAAATAGCTCGTTATGCCGGGATGTCTGATAAGGTTTCATCATTTGGGATATTCAATTATTGCAACATTACAGAAGTGAGCAATAAACTTCTAGCTCAAATCATATGGTATTTCATTGATGGAATTGAAAACAGAACTGGTGATTTCCCGATGGGAAGTAAGAAGGACTATGTTAAGTTTACTGTATTCATAGAGGAATCAGGACATGAAATCGCATTTTACAAAAGCAATAAGTCTGCTCGTTGGTGGATGGAAGTCCCCTACCCAGCGAAAGAAGGTTCAAAATACGAACGTCATCATATGGCCCCATGTGACAAAGAGGATTATGATAATGCCATGAACAATGTTATTCCAGATTTATGGTGGAAAACCTTTCAAAAATTGGTTTAGCAATTTTGAACCAATAATTTTAGAAAATTTTAATTATTTCAATAAAATTCCTTATTTTAGCCACCTAAATTAATGGGTTAATCCGATGATTTAGGTGATTTTAGCGAAGTTAATAAAACCGTATTATGTTGAAAAAGAACTACTTAGCTCTTTTTGTGTTGCTTTTTTCGATGAAAATTGTAGCCCAACAAGATAAGCTTATTACCCATTTTATTTACGATAAAATGAGTATAAATCCTGGTAAAACAGGTGTTGATATGTACAATTCAATTTGTGCTACATCACTTTATCGAAATCAGTGGGATAAAGTCAATGGTGCTCCTAATTCAGCTATTTTGAATGTAGAAGCTAATTTATCAAAGTTTTTCCCCGGTGGAGTAGGTCTAGCGTTTTATCACGATGCCATTGGTTTCGCTCGTCAAAACAATCTTTTACTTAATTATTCATATCCGATTACAATTGGAAACAATGGTACATTAGGTATTGGTGTTGGAGTAGGTATTATCAATTATGGAATGAATCCTGATTGGGTGCCTCCAACAACGATAAATGATCCAGATTTACCTCAAGGCTTTGCAGCAACTAATTTGGATGCAAATTTTGGTTTGTATTATAGTGGAAAAGATTTTAATATTGGGTTTTCTTCGACGCACTTAAGTGAAACACTTTTAAAACAATCCGTTACTTTTAATGGTGCAAACTTAGATCAAAACTATCAAACTGCTCGACACTATTATTTAATGGGAGGTAAGACATTTAAAAAAGTATTAGGTGGAGATATTGATGCTCAAATTTTGATGAGAACAGACTTAGTTAAATTTTCTGCTGACATTAATGCACGTTACATACATTCCTTAAAAGACGACAAGCAGATATATGGTGGATTGACATTTCGAACGTCTGATGCTTTTGCAATAATGGTTGGTTATACGCCAATAAGCCAATTGACAGTAGGTTATTCATATGATTTGACCTTTAACAAACTCGCTAACATTTCTAGAGGATCCCATGAACTTGTTGTTAAGTATTGTATGTATTTAAAAGATAAACCGGTTCCGTCGGCTCGACACCCGCGTTGGCTATAATTTTAAATGAAAGTGTAACCATTTTAATAGTTCTCTCGTTATACCGAAAACTCATTATCCTGTAGCAAAGTTGATTTGGAGAATGAAAGAACAAAAAATAATAAAATGAAAAAGTTATTAAGTTTATTAGTTTTACTTCCATTGCTATACGCATGTCCTTCCGTTGAAGGAAATTTGGTTGGTGTAAAAGGAAGAGATGTTTTTGATCCAGATATCTTGGGGCCAGGTAGACTTCCGGTCGGAATGGTGTATGTCAAGTCTGGAGGTTATCAATCTGGTGTTGATGATGAAGACATCATGGGTGTATTTACTGCTCAAAAGAAAACTGTTTCCGTTCAGGCGTTTTATATGGATGCAACTGAAATTTCCAACAACGAATACCGTCAGTTCGTTCATTGGGTTCGTGATTCCATTGCTCGTGAAAAATTGTATAGAAGAAGTTATGATGAGGATGCTCAAGATTGGGTAAATATTGATGAAGATCACTTTTTCAAAGAACCATACAGAACTCTTTTGGATATGGGGTCAGACGTTCAAGGAGGAAATACGCCGTTCCAATTATTTATGGATAGCACAAATAATTCGGAGGTTGATAAAACTGTTCTTACTTTAATGGGTAACTATGGTGCAGGAAGCAAAAGCAAAGGGAAAGGAAAGGCATTGATAAACGGATATTCATATACTCCTCCAAAAGGAGGTGCAAATCAAACACAAAGCAAAAATACAAGTATTGTGATGACCGAAGAAGATATTCGAGGTGTTTTTCAGCAGTATTCAAACAATGGAACAAACAAAAAAGGAGGAGCTGCAGACAAGGCTGTGGGCAAAGGAAAGGCTAATTTTACTCAAGGAGGAAGAATTGAAAACCGAAAATATTTCACATTAAATTGGGAAAAACCGATTGAATATGAAGATCCAGAAACGTCATTCATCCTTTCAGACATGTTTTACAGTGAAGATGAACGTTTTTACAAACGAAGAGAAATTGATACGAGGCTTCTTTTCTTTGATTACTATTGGATAGACTATAAAGAGGCTGCTAGAAGAGGTAAGATTCAAACGAAGAGTGTAGACGCACGCAAAACATACGGTTATGATAGTTTAAGTGCTGATGCTGAGTATAATTTATATAAAAGAAGTAGGCGAGAACCGCTTTCTAAAGATTACAAGAAAAACGATTTCCATCGTGCAACATTAGACCAAAACGGGCAAAACATTTGGTTAGATACGACAATTTTCTCGAAAGGAAAACAATGGGGAGAAGTAACGGATGGTGAGCGAGTTGATAAAAATCAATATTCTATCAACGACACTTCAAGAATGAAACAAACGATTCTAGAAAACCCAGGTCAAGACTTAGATTTAGGATTCACGAACAGTAAAGGCCAGCATAATGCTTTACGTGGTCATACTGACAGAAGTCGATTCATTATTAAGGAACGAATCAATGTTTATCCAGACACATTATGTTGGGTGAGAGACTTTACTTATTCCTTCCATGAGCCAATGACTCAGAATTATTTCTGGAACAATGCTTATGACAATTATCCCGTAGTTGGTGTTACATGGAATCAGGCGAAAGCGTTTTCTGTTTGGAGAACACAAATCTTTCATTCTTGGCTAATAAGCAATGGAGATATGTATGTAAACGACTTCAGACTTCCAACTGAATCTGAGTGGGAACGAGCAGCAAGAGGTGATTTGGATATCTCTCAATACCCTTGGGGAGGACCTTACATTCGAAATTCAAGTGGTTGTTTCTTGGCTAACTTTAAACCTTTGAGAGGTAGATATTTTGAAGATGGTGGTTTCCATACTGTAAAAGTGTATTCATATAATCCGAATGGTTTTGGTTTATACTGTATGGCAGGAAACGTTGCTGAGTGGTGTTCTTCAGCATTCGATGAGTCACAGTATGAATTCGGTCATGACATGAACTCGGATTACGACTATCAAGCAAAAGATGGTGATCCTCCAGTGAAAAAGCGTAAAGTTATACGCGGAGGATCATGGAAAGATATCGGTTATTATTTGAATAATGGTACCAGAACCTACGAATATCAGGATACTGCAAAATCCTACATAGGTTTTAGAAACGTTATGACACATCTTGGTCGAGGTGGAAATGAATTAGATCAAGAAAATGGTGAGGAAATCCAAAGTGATATCCAGCTGAAATAGTAAATCATGTTTAATTATAATAAATCAAAGTTTAATTTTTAAAAATCAAAAGTTATGAGTGGTAAAGGTAATTGGTTAGGTAGTAAAAAGGGAAAAACCGTAATGAAACATTTCTTCGGTTGGGGTGCTGCAATCGTAATCGTAGGTGCATTATTTAAAATTCAACATTATCCTGGTTCTGATATTATGCTACCTATAGGGTTAGGTTTAGAGGCTTTAATATTCGTTGTAATGATTTTTGTCCCTGATCATGCAGAATACGACTGGGAAAGAGTTCACCCAATTTTGGATCCTGATTTGACTTTAGAACAATTGCATGAAATGTCAGGTGGCGGTTCTAATGCTGATTTAGTCGCAAAACAATTGGAAGATGCGGGAATAGATGATGAGTTACTTTCTAAGTTAAAAGATGGCATGTCCAATTTGGCAAGTAATGCGGCTTCTTTAGGCGCTGTTTCAACTGCGGCAGGCGCGACAGATTCCTATGTTAAAAGTTTGGAGTCTGCATCTCAAAATTTGAATGATTTAACAAAGCAATATGCTCAATCTGCTGAAGCAATAGCAGGTATCACAGGTGGTGTTCAGGGTAATTTTGGAGCTGAAATGCAGAAATTAGGAGATAACTTATCTGCATTAAACAATGTATATGAATTGCAATTGAAAAGTAACCAAGATTACTTGACAAGTTTGAACTCAATGGGATCTCTTCAAGAAAGCATCAAGAATATTATGACTGACTTAGCATCTTCTGCAAAAGATACGCAAGTCTACCGTGAGAACATGGCCTTGTTATCTCAAAACTTGACTGATTTGAATAACGTATACGGCAACATGTTAAGAGCCATGAAGGGTTAATTGTAACCAATTTCGAATTGATTGTTAACTAATTAAAATTTAGAAACTATGGCAGGTGGTAAGGAAACCCCGAGACAGAAAATGATTGGTATGATGTACCTAGTACTCATGGCGATGTTGGCCTTGAACGTATCGAAAAGTATCATTGATGCCTTTGTAGCGATTGAAGAGAATATCCAAATTGCGAATCAGAATGAAAATGGAAGAGGATCTCAAATTAGAAAAGATGTTGTTGCAAAAGTGGAAACTGGTGATACTCCAGCAATTAGGGAAAAAGCGAAGCGTCTTCTAGCTGAAATCGATAAGATTGACAAACTGACGGCGGAGCAAATACAATATATTGACGCAATCAAAATGGAAATATTGTCTGAAATTAAGGAATCTGAGGAATTATTGAAAGAAGGACCTGAAGATAAGGGCTTTATAATAGAAAAAGCTTTTAATGCATCTGAACCAACTAAACCTATCCGTTTTAGACTTGCAAATGTTCAAAACAAGGATAAGTACGATGAAGTTATGCGTATTATGGGTATCGCAAATACAACTGAAAAACCAGAATCTTACTCTTGTGTGAGCAAGTTCGCGAAAGGTAAAAAAAGCGGTATCGATCTTTGGAATAGTCTTACAAATTATAGAGCAACAATTTGTAAAATTCTAGTTGAATCATCATCAAATGATTCAGTAAAATACAAGTTTAAAGATCCAGAGATTAAGCAATTTGAGACGCAAGAGTCATTAAAAGCGGAAATTCTAAAGCAATTTAGTTCTAAAAATTGGATTGTACATAAATCAGATTCTTCTGTTGTGTCAGATATTTACATTGCTCTAACGAAAAGAGAAATGGTGAAGAATGAGCATGAAAAGGGTAAAATGGAGCATTGGATCGGTAAAACATTCAACCATGCCCCAGCTGTTGGAGCATTGGCATCCTTGTCAGGTTTACAAAAAGAAATTTTAACCGCAAGAGCTGATGCGATTACGATTATAAAAGGTAGAATTGGTGGCGGTGATTTTAGCTTCAATTCCATTGTTGCTTTGGCTACACCGAAGTTTGCTGTAGTTCAACCACAATCAGAGATTGAACTTGAAGTAAGAATGGCTGCATATGATTCAGACAGACAACCTATAATCAAACCGGATCAAGGAACACTTAAAGGTGATCCAGCTAATGGTGTTGGTATTGTAACAGCCCGTGCAACAAATGGTAAAATGGAATTTAGCGGAACAGTGTCAATTACAGATAAATACGGTGCGCAAAAAACTGAGAAATATACAGCAGTTGTTCAAGTAGCAGCAGGTGGTGGAGCTCTAGAAATGCCAGAATACTTGGTTTTGTATCAGGGTTATGATAATTTTGTTGTGCCTTCATTATCTGGTGCATTAGATCCAGCGTTAAGTGCTCCTGGTTGCAGTGTTACTAAAACTACAAGAGATGGTAAAAAAGGTTATATTGTTAGACCTGGAGCTGGAGCCAAATCTGTTACAATGTCTGTAAGTGGTAAAGGCGGAGATGGAAAGCCAATTAAAGGTATTTCAAATACATACAAAGTGAAGAGATTTCCTGCACCAGTTGTTAAAGTTAGTACCATTTCCAAAAGTATGGGTCAAACTATTACCGCAGGTCTTCCAGGAGATTCTCCTCTACGAGCTCCGAATTTTACAGTAAAAAGTGTTGAATTATTACTAGGAGACAATAACCCAACTTTTTCGGCAAATATTCCTGGTAGTGCTGTTCAGAAATTAAAAGTGAATAAGAAAATAGGAATTTCAGTTGTTGTATACAATCCAATCACGAAAACAACCGATGTTGTGTCTGGCGAGTTAAAAATTACTAATTAGATCATTATGAAAACACGTGTTTTTATTTTTACAATTTTGGTAAGTTCACAATTCCTTGCTCAAGGAAGTGATAATTCCAACAGAGGGCCAATTAATATGCTTGATAATGGTGTTATTGATGGTGTTGTGCTCAAGGAAGAGCTACCTGTGAGATCAAAAATTGATTATGAACACGTGCGTGAAGCCGATTATGTTTGGTCTAAAAGGGTCTTTTCAAGAATTGATAGAAGGGATAGAATTAATCATGTATTATTCTTTCCAGATGACTATTTTGTGAGTACTTACAATTTTCCAAATAATGCGAAGAATATCGATAGTGGAGGTTGGGTTAAACACCAAGAGAGATATTCGCTTTGGACGGTTATCATGAAACACATTATGCTCGGTGATTTGCAAGTTTTTGAAGTAGCAGATACCAATTTTACAGCAATTGAGGATGGTTATCAATTTAAATATCCTATAGCAAAAATTTCAAATAACGATTTTTTTGATAACCCGAAATACAGAAAAAGAGCGAGTAGAAAGATTAGTTTCGGTTCTTCTGGCGATCCATGGAAGTATGAGGTGACTCCTGAAGGTGAGGATGATGCTGTTGAAGTCACATTGCTCAGGGATGATGATAATGAAACATACGACGCTTGGTTGGACAGGTTAACTACGCAAGGAGCAGATGATCAAAAAGGCCCTGAGTTATATCAAGTTCTAAAAAATGTTGATCAAACGAAACTTCGTACGCAATATGATAACGCAAAAGGGGGTTCACCTGTTAAGTTTCCTGATAATTTGCAATATATAAACTCTGCATGTATAACAGCATACAATATTAAAGAAGATTGGTTTTTTGACAAGGAAAGATCAGTTTTGGATCGAAGGATTATAGCGATTGCTCCTGTTGCTAGATTAAAACCCTTAAGCTCTGGAGGTGGTGATGAGATTTCAGAAGATGGAATAAATCGTTTTAGTTCATTTATTGGTGTTGATAGAAATGGCAAATTCATAGATGCTTCGGGTAATGCTTATTCTGGAAGTTATGTAGAAAAAGAATTGTTTTGGCTTTACTTCCCAGATTTGCGAGACGAAATAGTTAATTATTTTACTTACAACGAAAAATCCGATTCCCAATGGATGTCGTTCGATGATTTGTTTTGGAAGCGTAAGTTTAGTTCAACGATTTATAGAGTATCTGATAAATTTGATCGTTTAATTGAAGATTACAAGTATGGTATAGATGCGCTTTATGAAGCAGAAAGAATCAAAGACGATATTCGCAAATGGGAAATTGATGTATGGAATTATTAAAATCCTAAATTAATTACTTCAAAACCCTGTCACTAATTTGGCAGGGTTTTTTGTTTACTTTTGTTCCATGAAATGGATAGGAGAGCGAATTTCTTTTGTTGACGATAAAATCAAAACGACTATTGTCATCGAACCAGAGAAAAATTTCTGGATCAACGGAATGATGGGCGCTTGGCTTGCGATGTGGTATGTAATTGGAGGAGTTGTATTTTGGTCTCTCTTTACCTTAGATTTAAAAAAACAGGAATCAATTATTTTAATAGTTTTTATTTCGTTCTGGATTTATTATGCGGTTAAAGTTACCCGTTCATTCTTATGGCTGATGTTCGGAAAAGAACTTATAAAAATTGATGAAACTTCTTTTCATTTCAAGAAATCTATCAAATCTTATGGTAAATCGGTTCCCTATTATTTTGAAAATATAAAGAGTTTGTCGCTTAGAATTCCAGAAAAAAATTCAATTCAATCGGTTTGGGAATCCTCTCCTTGGGTGAATGGTGGAGAGCGAATAATTTTTGAATACTTTGGAAAAGAAATTGGCTTTGGTAGAAAATTGAATGAAAAAGATGCCAAACTTCTTTTTAATTTAGTGAGCAAACGAATAACAGAACGAAATAGAAAATAATATGTACGGAGAAATTAAAAACTATTTAAGTAATGAATTGACTTCCATTGAAGAAAATGGATTATTAAAACGTGAACGAATCATCGTAACACCACAAGGAGCTAATGTTGAAGTTTCAACCGGGGAGGATGTTGTAATCATGTGTGCCAATAACTATTTGGGTCTATCATCACATCCAGAGGTAATCCAAGCCGCGAAAAATGCCTTGGATACTCATGGTTATGGAATGTCTTCGGTACGTTTTATTTGTGGAACACAAGATATTCACAAGGAATTGGAACGAAAAATTGCGGAATTCTATGGCACTGAGGATACAATTCTGTATGCTGCTGCTTTTGACGCTAACGGTGGAGTGTTTGAACCACTATTCTCTGAGGAAGATGCAATTATTTCAGATGAATTGAATCATGCATCCATTATTGACGGTGTTCGTTTGTGTAAAGCCCAACGTTATCGCTACAAGCACTCAGACATGTCTGACCTTGAAGCTCAATTGATTAAAGCGCAAGATCAGCGTTTCCGAATCATTGTTACAGATGGCGTTTTTTCCATGGATGGAGATATAGCGAAAATGGATGAGATTTGCGCTCTTGCAGATAAATACGATGCGTTGGTTATGACAGATGAATGTCATTCGGCTGGTTTTATTGGGAAAACAGGTCGCGGTGTTCCAGAATATCACGGAGTTATGGAACGAGTAGACATAATTACAGGGACACTCGGAAAGGCACTAGGAGGAGCAATGGGGGGTTACACGACAGGTAAAAAGGAAATCATCGAAATGTTGCGCCAACGATCGCGTCCTTATTTATTTTCAAATTCATTGGCTCCGGCAATTGTAGGTGCTTCGATCAAAGTTTTCGAACTTTTAAGTTCTACAACTGAATTACGCGATCGACTTGAAGAGAACACAAACTATTTCAAGGAGCGAATCATTGCTGCAGGATTTGATATCAAACCTGGAGATTCTCCGATTGTGCCAATTATGCTTTATGATGCGGCGCTTTCTCAGAAATTTGCAGATTTACTGCTGAAAGAAGGCGTTTATGCCATTGGTTTCTTTTATCCCGTTGTAGCAAAAGGACAAGCGCGCATTCGAACTCAAATTTCAGCTGCTCACACAAAAGCAGACCTTGACAAAGCAATAAACGCGTTTGTTAAGGTTGGAAAAGAACTAGGAGTTATCTAATGAGAAGCTTAGTGTTAAACTAATCTTCCCATTTTACTTGAAATTCCAATTCATGTGAACCTTCACTTCGTTCGTGCTCAATTGTAAAACGAGCTCGATCTGGAACATAAATTGCTTCACCTGCAACAGAGATGCGAAAGTTCTCATTCTTTTCAATGCTATCAGCTAATCGACGAAGTTTGCTTACGAATTCTTCTTTTGAATAGCTTTTTTCAATATCACGATCTTCCATGATTTAAATTTTTATGTTTAAACTAGATTAATTACCAAATTTTCACTCTTTTCTCAGGAGCCAAATACAACGAGTCTGTTTTCTTTGCTAATCCCAGAAACCAATTCAGGTTTATTTTCACATGAATTGAAAAGCAATGTTGCTCCAAAAACGATAATACTTGTTTTAATTTTCATATTGATTTTATAAAAGTCACGTAAATATGCTAATTTTTCAAAAATTCCGTATGAAAATAATTAATTTCATAATTGTGAAAGGAATATTCCGAATTACTTTTGATTGACTATGTAAGATCTTAACTTCGCAATAAATTATTTGTATGTCTGGTTCAAGTTTTGGAAGCATTTTTAAACTTACCTCTTTTGGTGAGTCACATGGACTTTCAGTTGGAGGAGTTATTGAAGGCGTTCCTCCAGGAATTAAACTTGATTTCGAGGCAATTCAAAACGAACTTGACCGAAGAAAACCAGGACAGTCAGCTATCGTTACTCAAAGAAAAGAAAGCGATACCGTTGTTTTTCAATCTGGAATTTTTGAGGGGAAAACAACTGGGACACCCATTGGCTTTTACATCGAAAACGAAAATCAAAAGTCGAATGACTATAGCCATTTGCAAGATACCTTTCGTCCTTCGCATGCCGATTTCACGTATGAAAAGAAATATGGAATTCGCGACTATCGTGGTGGCGGAAGAAGCAGTGCGCGCGAAACGATTGCACGTGTGGTTGCAGGAGCGATTGCAAAACAAATTTTAGCTAAAATAGGAGTGAGGTTTTCGACTTATGTCGATCAAGTTGGAATGATTCGGTTTGAAAGTGAATCTTTTTTTCCACTCAATCAAATTGAAGCCAATGCTGTTCGATGTCCGAATAAAGATAAAGCAGCTGAAATGGAATTGCTTATTCGCGAAATTCGAAAAGAAGGAAATACGATAGGTGGAGCTGTGCGATGTATCATTGAAGGAGTTCCGATAGGTTTAGGAGAGCCTGTTTTCGATAAATTGCATGCAGAATTGGGTAAAGCAATGCTCTCCATCAATGCGGTTAAAGGTTTTGAAATTGGTAGCGGATTTAATGCCATTTCAAAAAAGGGAACAGAGCTAAACGACCTTTTTAATTCAGACGGAACCACAAAAACCAATCATTCTGGTGGAATTCAAGGTGGAATTTCAAATGGTATGCCAATAACATTTCGTGTAGCTTTCAAACCAGTTGCAACTATCATGCAGCCGCAAGAAAGCTTCAATCAGGAAGGTGAGAAAGTTGAATTACAAGGTAAAGGCAGACACGATCCTTGTGTAGTTCCTCGCGCTGTTCCGATTGTAGAAGCAATGGCAGCCATGGTTATTCTGGATTTTTATCTTCGAAATAAGTCCATACATTTGTAAAAACTCAAACTATGATTCAGCGTATTCAAACCGTTTATTTAATCATTGCGATTTTATTGATTGCTTCTCCGCTTTCAGGTCTTGAAATAATGTCCTATTCAATCAAAGATCACACTGTTTCTAAAAATGTATATTCATTTCATCTGCTTGAAAAAAATGAGCAGGAACCAAGTTATTATTATTTAGTAAACATTTTAGTAAGTCTTTTCGGTTTTTATGTCATGATGTCTTACAAAAATCTTAAACGACAAATGATGTTGAGTCGCATTTTGATGGGCTTGATTTTATTTGCTTGTTCCATGCCCATTATTTTGGCCATTGGAAGATCAGCGTTAATGCCTGGAGTTGGATTTTTTCTATTCTTGAGTGCCAGCTTTTTTGTATTTCTTGCTATCCGCGGAATCAATAAGGATAAGAAACTATTGGATTCGTTGAATCGATTGAGGTAAATTAGAAATAATAATAATTCTGAATTATTCGACTAATTAAAATAGTGGTATAATTATTAATTTTCGGTAATTAAAATATTCATATTATGAAAAATTTATTTCTAACAATAGTTATATCGATATTCTCTATTTTTAGCGGATTATCTCAAAAATACTTGTTGCGTTATAAAGGAAAAATAGCAAGCTGTCCAATTGAAGGGTGTAACTGTAGTCAGGATAGATCAACAGAAGGAGGAGAAGATATGCCTGTCAAGGAATCTTTTGAACATATACTTTATAAATCGAAATACAATAATTTGAATTGGTCGAAAGAGTTTGTTTTATTGGATCCTTTTGATGGTTTATGGATCGTTCCAATGTAAAATCAAAAAAAATGGCAAAGTTTATTACAAAATTTATTATTCAACAGAAGAAAAACACAAAGCACTTAGAGGGACTTTTGAGGCATCCGTTTTAGAAAAGATGAAGGGTTACAAATTTAAAACGAGAAAAAACAACAATCTTTTTTGGGAAGGTAAATCTAACCTAATTCACCATTCAGATAATGATTAGAGAAATTTAAGATGTTTTGACTATTGCCAATTATTGTATTTTTGTAAAGAGTCAAATTTAAATAACGCTTGTAATCTTCAATTTCAAAATGAAAAAAATCTTATTTATTTATTTTTTAGCTATTTCCTCCACTTTTAAGGCTCAAAAAATTTTTGAACTTATTAAAATTGGGGACGTTAATAAAGTCGAAAGTTGGTTAAACAAAAATCCAGAAAAGGCTAATCAAAGATTTCCAATAAAGAACAATAGGGGTATTGTTGATTCTTTGCATGTCATTGAGTATGCAGCATATCACAACAAGAAAGAAATACTAAGCATGTTCATGCAAAATCAAGATAAGTTTTACAACTTCAAAGAATGGATTTCAGATGGTTTGGGCTCAAATATGCATAATTGCGATAAGGAAACCCTAAAAATACTTATCAATGCAGGTGCATCTGTGGATGAACAATGTAGAACTTGTCACAAGGCTTCTCCGATTGCAATAGCAATAAACTATAATTGTTTTGATTCCTATGCGATTTTACTTGAAAACGGCGCGAAATTAGTAAACGAGAATAGTGGTTATGATGTCATTCATGCGGCAGCTCAAAATGATTCAACTGAATTTTTGGTAAGTTTAATTGAGAAAGAATTATTAAACGTAAATCAAGAGGATGCAATGTGGAGAAGTAATGCAGCTTTTTATGCGGCGCTTAAAAATTTGGATAATTTGAAGTTCCTGATTGAAAAGGGTGCAGATTTCAGAAAATTAGATAATGAAGGTAATTCAATACTTTATTATGCGAGTAATTTAGAAATATTTAAATATTTGGAAGATTTACTTATAATTCAAGACGATAAAAACATTAATGATCTTTTAAATAAAAAATCGATGCTTTTTAGTTCAATTATTGATCAAGACGACAAGGAGCTATTTGATTATTTTGTAAAGAAATATCCAAACTTAATTCATCCTAAAAGTGATTCTGCCAACCCTTTAATTCATTTATTGGGGACTACAAAAAATACCGAATATTTTTTCAATGAAATGATGAAAAGAAAATTGGATTTGTACAAGGTAGACGAATATGGTATTGATTTAAAATTCTATTCAAAAAAAATGAAAAAGAAAGAATTATTGGATATTATAAAGCGTTACGAAAAATCACGTTAAGGATCTTTATTTTTTAATGAAATTATATTTTATTCTTTGTTGCTTACTTTTTCTAATTTTTCTGAATTCCTGCTCCACGGATGCTATGCCGATGAATACTAATTTTATTCCTCTTGAATCTAAAAAACCTTCAGCAGATTTTAAAAAAACGAAACAAATAGCGAAAGAAGCATTAACGTTCTGCCAAACAAAAAAAATGAATGAAGATTTCTGTATTTTGATAGACATGAGTTTGCATTCAGGTTTGAATCGATTTTTTGTTTTTGACTTTAAAAAAGATACAATTACCCATAGTTTTTTAGTTGGTCATGGCTGCTGTGACAATCCATGGAGTGCTGACTATTCCAAGGATAAACCAAAATTCAGTAACAAAGATGGAAGTCACTGTTCCTCGCTTGGAAAATATAAAATTGGTCAACGAGCATATAGTGATTGGGGTGTTCATATAAAATATCTACTTCACGGATTGGATTCTTCGAATAGCAATGCCTTGGTACGATACATCGTTTTTCATTCATGGGATGTTGTTTCTGATAAGGAGGTTTATCCAGCGGGTACTCCAGAAGGTTGGGGTTGTCCAACAATTTCAAATAATAATTTCAAAAAAATTGATCCAACAATACAAGCAGCAATCAAGCCAGTATTAATGTGGATTTACAAATAAAAAAACATACATGAATTACCTTTCCGTTGAAAATTTAACCAAGTCTTTTGGTGAACGCGTTATTTTTACCGATTTAACTTTCGGGATAGATCAGGGACAAAAAGTTGCGATTGTTGCCAAGAACGGTTCTGGTAAAACAACGATGCTTCGTTGCCTAATGGGAATAGAGTCATATGACGAAGGAAGAATTGTTTTCAGAAAAGACATTCGTGTGGCGTTCATGGAGCAGACCGAATTGATGCGCGAGGATCAAACCATTTTGGAGTCGATATTTGATCACGATTTACCAGCGTTGAATGTTATAAAGCGATACAACATTGCAGTTCAAAACAACGACGAAAAGCAACTTGAAAGTCTCTACCAGGAAATTACCGAGTTAAATGCGTGGGACACGGAGGTGAAGGTTCAGCAAATTCTTTCTGTCTTAAAATTAGAAGATACAGGCCAGCTTATTAGTTCTTTATCGGGAGGTCAGAAAAAAAGGGTAGCTCTTGCGAAAGTTTTGTTGTCGGACGCTGATATTTTGTTGCTGGACGAACCCACAAACCACTTGGATCTCGATATGATTGAATGGTTGGAAGGTTATTTGGCTTCCTCAAATTCAACTATTTTGATGGTGACACACGACCGTTATTTTCTAGAAGTCGTTTGTGATTGCATTTTTGAATTGGCCGACAAAACGATTTACAAATACAAAGGCAATTTCTCTTATTATTTGGAAAAAAAAGCGGAACGCGAGGAGCAAACACAGGCTACAATTGAGAAAGCAAAAAATACGTTTCGAAAAGAACTGGATTGGATTCGTCGCCAGCCTAAAGCGCGCGGAACGAAACAAAAAGCTCGAGTTGATGCTTTTCAGGACATTAAAAAAGTGGCGAGTCAACGATTGGATGAAGATGAATTGGATTTACCTGTGAAAATGGAAAGACTTGGAACCAAGATCGTTGAGTTTCACAAGGTCGGTAAGGCTTTTGGTGATAAAATTATTTTAAAGGATTTCACATACAATGTGCAACGTCAGGAACGGCTTGGTATTGTTGGAAATAATGGTGCAGGAAAAACGACTTTTCTTAAAATGCTGTTGGGACAAGAACCTGTCGATTCAGGGAAAATAGTAATCGGTGAAACGGTTGTTTTTGGATATTACAGCCAAGATTTAATCAAAGTTCCAGATGATTTTAAAGTGATTGATGTGGTCAAAGAAGTTGCCGAATATATTCCACTTGAGAAAGGACGACAACTTTCTGCGGCGCAACTTTTGGAGCGTTTTCTTTTTCCGCGTGACATGCACTACAATTTCGTTCACAAGTTGAGTGGGGGTGAAAAACGTAGGTTGAAATTGTTGCGCGTATTGATGAGCAATCCCAATTTTTTAATTTTGGATGAACCGACGAACGATTTGGATATTTTCGCAATGGCCGTTTTGGAAGAATACTTGCGTAACTTTCAGGGCTGCCTGATTGTAGTTTCCCATGACCGTTACTTCATGGATAAAATGGTAGACCATTTGTTTGTTTTTGAAGGAGAAGGAAAAGTTCGTGACATCGTTGGTAATTATACCGATTTTAGAAAAGATCAAACCTCCCAAAAAAGAGAAAATAAGAATTTAGCTTTTGAGGTCAAAGAAGCGAAAGTTGAAATCGTTACGAAAGAATCTGAAAAGAGAAAGCTAACTTTCAAGGAAAAACAAGAATACGAGCAAATTGAGAAGGATTTGGAAAAGTTAGAATCCGAAAAAGAAATCATCACCTCCGAACTTTCTACTGGAACAAAATCCAATCAGGAAATCTATGATTTGGGAATTAAACTTGGTAAAATCGTTCAGGAAATTGAATTAAAAACAGAGCGCTGGATGGAATTGGCCGAATTTGCCTAATCTACTAATCCAATCTGAAGTCCAAACGAACTATTAAAAACAGTGTTTTTTACATTTTGAGCAGGCCTTGAATCGTAAAAAACCATAAAGTCGGCTCTTAACGAAACGTTTCTTTTCAAGCGATAACCAAAGGTGTATTGCCCCATGAATCGGGTATCTTTGAAATTATTTATGCTTGGTTGATAGTAATTTACTCCCGTAAAAGTAATATTGTTTGCATTGATAAACCACGACCAATAATTGCTCCATCTAATTTGTTTATTGACTTCTAAGGTCGCTAGTTCTTCGTATTCATAAAAGGTTGAAGATCCGAGAAAAGATCGGTTTCCTTTGATGTCGAAAATTTTCCAGCGGATACCGCCACCACTTAGCGCTCTTAGTTTTTGTCTCAATAATTCATTGTATTGCACTTGCGCATATGCTTCCAACTTCCACGGACTTTTTTTGTGGTATTTATCGATTTTATTCAAACGATAGGCATATCTGAAATGAATCATTCCCGCATTTGAAAAGGTGTTATTCGCGCCCTTTGAATAATTCCAATCTGCATAAAGCAAATAATAATGCATTGGAGTTTTATATTGAATTAAAGGTTTTAGTCCCGCTGAAAGCAATAAATCTTGGTTTCTGATCGCGTTAAAATTGGCAGCAATGGACCCACTTATTCCTGAAGAGTCATCGTAGATTCGTTTGTTTTCTATGTTGACAATTTGAGCTCTAACCGAAAAGAGAAAAAAACAAAAAAATGCAATAACAACTCGTTTCATTTCTGTGCGAATCGGTAAAGAAAATAGGCAACGATACTAAAGAGCAAGTTAGGAATCCAAACAGCGATCAGGGCTGGAAATCCGACGTTCAAGGAAGCGACTGTCATCATTTTCATTGCGAAAATATAAACAAATACAAACCCAAGTCCGATGGCAATGTTTATTCCGATGCCGCCACGTTTTTTTTGAGAGGAAACCGAAACGCCAATAATGGTAAGGATGTATGCCGCGAAAGGGTAGGAGGTACGTTGATGCAATTCAATTTCATAAAACGGAATATTTGCAGTTCCTTTCTGTTTCTCCCGTTTTATCATTGTGCGCAACTCGGTGAAAGTCATGGATTCGGCAACATTTTCACGTTGCGCCATTTCTTCGATTTTAAATTGAAAAGAGGTGTCTTTTTTTGCACCTTGACGGATTATTCCTTTCGGAAATTTGAGTTTTTTTTCATAGAAATCGACTAATTGCCATTTGTTTGTTCCAGGATAATTTTTCGCCAATCGTGCTTTTAGAAATGAAACAGGTTGATTGCTGTCATTCCACGTTTGAATAGTTAAATCATGAACTTGATCTTCTGAATTTGAGTAATTAGAGAAATAAACCAATTGATTCCCAGGATATTCTGCATGATAGTCCTCAACAAGCATTACATCACGATAATATTTCTCTTCAAAGTCAAGTCGAACTTTATTTGCCCTGGGAATTACAAAATGATTTAAAATCAATGAAATAATCATTAAAATAGTTGCTCCAATAATGTATGGTCGCAAAAAACGAGTGATTGGTTTACCGCTAAACCACATGGGTACAATTTCAGTATCTTGAGCCAATTTTGCGGTAAACCAAATGACAGAAATGAAAATGATCATAGAGGAAAACATGTTTCCATAGAAGAGCAAAAAATTTAAATAATAGTCAATGAAAATTGCAGAAATAGGAGCTTTGTTTGAGATAAACTCACTTAACTTTTCAGAGATATCAAAAACCATCGCAAGCAGCATGATGATACCCAGCATGAAAAAGAAAGTGGATAGGAATTTCCGGATGATATAACGATCTAAAATCGATAGCATTTACAAACGTTGTTTCATTTGTTTAACCATTGTATTTTTCCATGTGTCAAATTCTCCTGAAATAATTTTTTCACGCGCTTCTTTAACTAACGAAAGATAAAAGGCTAAATTATGAATTGTAGCGATTTGTACACCCAAATACTCTCCGACTTTAATAAGATGTCGTAGGTATGCTTTTGTGTAAATTCGATCCACCCATAGATCGCTTGTTTCATCAATTGGACTATAATCCATAGCCCACTTTTCATTTTTTATGTTGATGGTTCCATTCCGTGTGAAGAGCAATCCATGACGGGCATTTCTACTTGGCATAACGCAATCCATCATGTCAATTCCTAAGGCGATGGATTCCAAAATGTTCCAAGGTGTTCCAACTCCCATCAAGTAGCGAGGCTTGTCTTTGGGAAGAATGTTACAAACGTGATTCGTTATTTCATAAAGTTCTTCCTCCGGTTCTCCAACCGAAAGCCCTCCAATCGCATTTCCAACTGCATTGTATGAAGCAATTGTCTCCGCGGATTCAGTTCTCAAATCTTTATACACACTTCCTTGTACAATCGGAAATAAGGCTTGTTCGTAACCATATTTCGGTTCAGTTCGT
>VGML01000015.1 GCA_016866415.1 Bacteroidota bacterium
CGTTCAGGACTTCTGACATCACCTCTTCGGGCCCGTTTTGGAATTAATTCACGCTTGGAATACTACGACTCGAAAACGCTTACATTAATTGTCGAGCGAAGTGCGGGCTTATTGAATATAGAAATTGATGAGGATGCAGCATTTAAAATTGCGAGTAGAAGTCGCGGAACTCCTCGAATTGCCAATGCGCTATTGAGAAGAGTTCGAGATTTTGCTCAAATTAAAGGTTCGGGTAGAATTGATGATGAAATCACCGAATTTGCATTAAATGCACTGAATGTTGATGCAAATGGTTTAGATGAAATGGATATTCGAATATTGAAGGTTATCATAGATAAATTTAAAGGTGGTCCCGTTGGATTGACAACCATCGCAACAGCCATCGGAGAAAATGCGGGCACCTTAGAAGAAGTTTATGAACCATTTCTTATTCAAGAAGGATTTTTAATGCGCACTCCTCGAGGCCGAAAAGCAACCGAAAAAGCATTCAAACACCTGGGCAGAGATATGGGTTGGACGCAAGGAGGCTTGTTCTAAATCCTCACGAATCAGTATGATCCACACCAAGTATAAACAGTTGATTAAGTCAAAAGCGAATGAACTTGGTTTTTTTTATTGTGGTTTTTCAAAAGCGGATTTTTTAGAAGAGGAGGCGCCAAGACTTGAATCGTGGCTCAAGCAGAATTTCCAAGGCAAAATGTCCTACATGGAAAATCATTTCGACAAGCGACTAGATCCTCGGTTGTTAGTTGAAGGTGCTAATACGGTTGTTTCTTTGCTGCTTAATTACTTTCCATACGAAATTCAAAAAGACGCTGATGCCCCTAAGATTTCTAAATATGCTTATGGAGAGGATTATCATTTAGTCATAAAAGATAAACTCAAGGAGTTCATTCAATTTTTACAAGATGAAATCGGTGAGATTAATGGTCGCGCATTCGTTGATTCGGCGCCAGTAATGGATAAAGTTTGGGCAAAAAAATCCGGTTTGGGTTGGGTTGGCAAGAACTCTAATTTAATTCACCCCAAGGAAGGTAGTTTTTTCTTCATCGCTGAAATCATTATTGACCTTCAAATCGAGTCAGACGAACCCATGAAAGATTACTGCGGAACCTGCACGCGTTGCATCGATGCATGTCCGACCGAGGCCATCGTACAACCATATTTGGTGGATGGATCCAAGTGTATTTCCTATTTAACCATCGAATTGAAAGACGAGATTCTTCCCAAAGAATTCGTGGGTAAAATGGATAATTGGATGTTCGGATGTGATGTTTGTCAAGATGTTTGTCCTTGGAATCGATTTGCTCAAGCAACAACTGAAGACCGTTTTCAACCGGCATTTTCTTTGCTTGATTTAACTAAGTCGGACTGGGAGAATTTAGAAAAAGAAACATTTCAAAATTTATTTATGAATAGTGCTGTAAAACGGACAAAATTCAGTGGTTTGAAGCGAAATATTCAATTTCTTGGGAAGTAATTTGAGTTATTTTAAATTTTAATCGGCGCCTTATATAACTATTTCCGCTAATCACAAATTATCAAACTTTCTATATACTTTTGTTGTTGACTGAGTCATAAATAATTTCCATGGAAAAAAAGAAAGAAGCTGTCATCATTGGCGCTGGATTAGTTGGTTCTTTATGGGCCGTTTACTTATCAAAAGCGGGATACAAAGTCACGATTTATGAACGTCGTCCGGACATTCGAAAAGCTGAAATTTCTGCAGGAAAGTCGATTAACTTGGCTTTATCCGTTCGTGGATGGACAGCCTTGGATGCCGTTGGGGTTGGAGATGAAATTCGTGAGATTGCTATACCAATGTACGGACGAATGATGCATGATTTGGAAGGAAATCTTACTTACCAGCAATATGGCAAGGACGACCAGGCAATTTTTTCCGTTTCTCGTGGTAAAGTAAATGCCAAAATGATGGACATTGCCGAAAAACATGGGAATGCCACTATTCATTACAATATAGAATGTAAAAATGTAGATTTAAATAAAGGAATCGCTTTTTTAAAGAATTCGTTGACAGGTGAAGAATTTCAGGTTCAATCGGATTTGATTTTCGCTGCGGATGGAGCGTTTTCAGCAGTGAGATATAATTCGATGCAGAAACTTGATCGTTTTCAATATAGCCAAAACTACATTGCAGATGGTTATCGTGAAATTTTACTTCCAGCTAATCCGGACGGATCATATCCAATGGATAAAAACTCCCTACATATATGGCCTCGCGGACGTTTCATGTTGATTGCTTTGGCAAATGAAGACGGATCCTTTACATGTACCTTGTTTATGCCGCATGAAAATGATGAGTTTTCGTTTGATAAATTGAATTCGAAAGAAGCAGTAAACAATTTTTTCAAAACAATATTCCCAGATTTCTTTGAAATGATGCCGAATATTGCCGATGCATGGGAGGATCACCCGCTTTCAAATTTGGCTATTATTCGCTGTTACCCCTGGACGAAAGGAAAAGTTGCCTTGATGGGTGATGCCGCGCACGCGACAGTCCCATTCTATGGACAAGGCATGAATGCTGGTTTCGAGGATTGCTCTGTTCTTTGGGGATTGATGCAAAAACACAACGAGGACTGGCCGAAGGTTTTTGAGGAATACAGCCAAACTCGCAAGCCAGATGGTGATGCGCTTCAGGATTTATCGCTGGATAATTATTATGTCATGCGAGATTATGTAGCTGACCCGGCGTTCTTATTAAGAAAGAAAATTGAAGCCAAATTTAGTGAACTGTACCCAAATAAATGGTTGCCGTTGTATTCACAAGTAACGTTTAGCAACATTCGATATAGTGTGGCATACAAACAAGGTCAACTTCAAAATCAGATTATGGATCAAATCATGGAAATGCAGGATATTGAGAAAAACTGGAATCACGATGAGGTGATGGATAGAATGTTGGAATTAAGTCAGGATTTTAATTTTTAGAAAAAATGATTGCTCGTACTTTACTTTTATTTTTAGCCGCCTCAACTTTTTTACTTGGCCAAGGAGGGTTTAAAAAAGGAACAAAAGGAAACGATTACATTATTGTAACGAATGATGGAATTCAATTTTCTTTCGGACCAACTTATTTGATGCCATCAAAATCAATTTCCGGAGAAATAACAGATAATAATGGCTCACGGGGCATATATGATATTAAACCGAAAGGAAATGTTGGTTTTTTTGCAGAATTTGGCATGGCGCATTTTCCAAAATGGAAGGGTATCCCGATAAAACCCTTGAAAAAAAGTAGGATATTGGATTACGTAGATTGGGGTGTTGGGTATAGACAATATTCAGGTGAAGAAAGCACTACTATTCAATATAAAAATGCACTAGGTCAGATCTATGATACTTTGATTGGCAATGGAGAATTTCGGAATGGTTACTTGTATGGACGTATTTCTGCTCATACGCTGATTTACTTCGGAAAGAAGAAAATCGACAAGGCCAGAAAATACTTTATCGACCAAAGCTTAGGGTTGAATTTCGATTACAATCTTTTTCCAGGAGCTACCTTTTACCAAAACAATGATCAACTTTATAATATAGTAAACAATGATATTAAACGTGATTTTCAAAAACCCTTAATGGTTCAAATGCATTATTCTTTGGGTGTTGGAATCCGTTTGAATCGTGCTTGGATCATGATTCCGGGAGCACAGCTTCCTATTTTAGGCATTCATCAATGGAATGGTTTCAACGCGAAAATGAATTGGTTCTCCTCTCAATATTGGCCTATTCAAGCACAAATTAAATTTATTAAACTATTTGAAAGAGCACCTAAATGTGGAGCATACGGAGATTCACAAGATGCTGAGTTTGATAAGAAATTCAGGATGGGGAATTAAGATTTCCAACTTTTCTCAATCAACTTAGGCATTTTCTTCCTAAATCGTTTGATAACAGAATCTCTATTTGACACGTTACCGCATTTAAGAATGTTGCGGTAAACTACTGATTCATTTCTAAAAAAGGTAAACTCAAAGCTTACTGATGTCGCTTCATCGCGGTAAATGTTGTACAAACTAGCCATATTCAACATTTCTTCCAAGGTTATTTTGGTTTCAGAGGGTTTGAAATTGCGATCATAGCCTCTCACATTAACTACAACATAGGTGTCGAATCCTTTTGATTTGATTAATTGTTGAATTGAATCACTTACTAAATTAACAGCTGAAGTGCCTTGTTTTAAAATATTCAAAGATGGTGACGCCTTGATTCCTGTATTTGTCAAAAGCTCCGTTAAGTTCACTTCAATAGCATATCGATCCTCCGGTTTGTCAAATTGACCAATTACCAGTACATTTTTGAGTTTCAGTCCTTGCGTAAAACCAATAGAATAAACAAGTAACAAACAAAGAATCAAGAATGATTTTCGCATAATATGAATTTTAAAATACTTCTTTGGCAATCGCTTTTACCGAGGAAGAGTTTGACATCGTGTAATAATGTATACAAGGAACTCCAGCAGCTTTCAATTCTTTTGATTGTTGGATACCCCATTCGATTCCTACTTGTTCGACTGATTTATTGTCTTTACATTTCAATAATTCACTTGATAATTCCACGGGATAGTCAATGTGAAAGAATTTTGGCAAGAAGGAAATGTGCGTCAGATTTTTAATTGGTTTCAATCCTGGAATGATTGGAACATTGATTCCAGTTTTTCGACATTCCTCCACGAATGAAAAATACTTTGAATTGTCAAAAAACATTTGAGTTACAATATATTCTGCACCAGCTTCAACTTTTCGTTTCAGATTTTCTAAATCAAAAACTAAATTCATTGCTTCAAAATGTTTTTCTGGATAACCAGCTGCTCCAATACAAAAATCGGTAGGTTCAAGTTGAACATCGTCCATCATGTAATTCCCTCGATTCATGTCGGATATCTGGTGGATTAATTGTTCAGCAAAAGCATGTCCGTCTGCGTGAGGTCGGAAAGAACTCTCCGTTTTAATGGGGTCTCCTCGCAAAGCTAAAACATTATCAATTCCTAGAAATTGTAAGTCAATTAACGCGTTCTCGGTTTCTTCTTTGCTAAACCCACCACAAATCAAATGTGGCACTGCGTCAACTTGATATTTATTCATAATCGCGGCGCAAATCCCAACAGTTCCTGGACGTTTACGAATAGCGATTTTTTCAAGCAGCCCGTTTTCTCTCTCCTTGTAAATAAATTCCTCACGATGATAAGTGACATTTACGAATTTGGGATTGAATTCCATTAAAGGATCGATTCCATCGTAAATGGATTGAATACTCTTTCCTTTCAAAGGTGGAAGAATTTCAAAAGAAAATAAGGTGTTTTTTGCTGCTTTAATGTGTTCGGTGACCTTCATGGATTCATTTATTGTTCTTGCAAAGATACTCGTTTAGATTGTTTTTATTGGTTAGAATTTCTAAAATGCTCAAAAAGCCTAACTTCAACACGATGAATTATTATTTATTCAGTTTCAATGAACTTAGTCAGCTCAATAAACTGATCTACTGATAATTTTTCAGGTCGCTCATTTGTAAAAACGGCTGGAAGTTCCCTTCCTCTTAAAATTTGCTTCAATGAATTCCGCAAGGTTTTTCTACGTTGATTAAACGCCATTTTTACAACTTGAAAGAACAACTTTTCATCGCAACCCAATTTTTCACGATTATTACGAGTGCAGCGAATTACTCCCGATTTAACCTTGGGCGGAGGAATGAATACATGTTCATCAACCGTAAAACAATAATGAATGTCATAAAACGCCTGCAAAAGAACACTTGTAATACCATATTCCTTGGAGCCTGGTTTCTCTGCAACACGCACTGCAACTTCTTTTTGGAACATCCCCATAATTTCTGGAATCTGATTCCTGTGCTCCAAGCATTTAAAAAGAATTTGAGTAGAAATATTGTAAGGAAAATTTCCTACCACACAAAATGACTCTGTCCCCATCAATTCTTTCAAATCCATACGAAGAAAATCGCCCAAAATAATGCGGGCCGATAGTTCTGTATAGCGATTTTTCAAATAGTCGATAGATTCAGTGTCTACATCCAACAACCAAAGATTTAGATCCTCCTGCGCGATCAAAAAATCAGATAGAGCTCCCATTCCAGGGCCTATTTCAATGACGTTTTTACAA
Organism: Bacteroidota bacterium; assembly: GCA_016866415.1. Taxonomy (GTDB): domain Bacteria; phylum Bacteroidota; class Bacteroidia; order Flavobacteriales_D; family Crocinitomicaceae; genus UBA952. The sequence goes on from VGML01000015.1 coordinate 6,138, forward strand.
TTTTGATGGTTGGACAACTGATTTGCGATTTTTTCACAAATGCCTTTATCCTTCAGAAAATGTTGTCCAAGATGTTTTTTAGCACGAACCGTCATGGTTTAAATTCCTCGATTACAGATAAAAAGGTTCGAAAAGCCGCGAACCGACCAGTATACCTTTCTGAATGATCTTTTTGTAACTCTGGGGCATGTTTTTCTTGATAAAAATCCATTGTTTTCTGATTCGGACATAGATACATGATGGAGTAAGTAACTTCTCCTTCCTCTTCGCCATGAATCCTAGAAATGCGTGACTCCAAAAAACAATTCGTCGCCATAACATCTGGAATGTGTTTGGTACGCATCCAGCTTAACCAATCCTCGGAAATCTCAGGATCAATACTAACGGTGACATTGTACAAAATCATGAAGCAAAACTAAGAAAAAGTATGGACTTTGTACGTTTATTGCCCTTTCTGCTCACGAAGCAGTGTCGTGTAGTCTTTTAATAGTTGATTCTCTTCTCGTAACTTTTGAACCTGAAACATTTATGTGAGTTATCTTAAATGAAAACCCACAATTTTCAATAAACTTCTGAGGATTATTCTCCGAAGCAATTTTCGCTTCTTTTTCGTATCTTTGGCTCCCTTAAAAAACCAATGGCTAAAATAAGAAAACAAGACGCGCTTGAATACCATTCTTCAGGGAAACCTGGAAAAATCGAAGTTGTCCCAACCAAACCATATTCTTCACAACGTGATTTATCACTGGCTTATTCTCCGGGTGTCGCCGAACCATGTTTGAAAATCGCTGAGAATGTTTCGGACGTATACAAATACACAAGTAAAGGAAATTTAGTTGCTGTGATTTCAAATGGAACGGCTGTTTTAGGATTGGGAGACATTGGTCCAGAAGCATCAAAACCAGTAATGGAAGGAAAAGGCCTGCTCTTCAAGATATTTGCTGACATAGACGTTTTTGATATTGAAGTTGACGCCAAAGACCCCGAATTATTCATTCAAACAGTAAAGGCAATTGCACCAACTTTCGGCGGAATTAACCTTGAGGATATTAAAGCTCCTGAAGCATTTGAAATTGAGCGTCGTTTGAAGGAGGAATTGGATATTCCAATCATGCACGATGATCAGCACGGAACAGCTATCATATCTTCAGCAGCATTAATTAATGCTCTTGAACTAGCTAAAAAGAAAATTGAAAAAGTCAAGATTGTAGTTTCTGGAGCAGGTGCATCAGCGCTTTCTTGTGCCAAATTATACCACACACTCGGCGCAAAAATTGAGAATATTTTCATGTTTGATTCAAAGGGTTTAATTCACAAGAATCGAACTGATTTAGATACAATGAAGCAGTTTTTCGCTGCTCATGATAAAGATTTATCCTTTGCTGACGCATTTAAGAACGCTGATGTTTTTCTTGGATTGTCTCGTGCTGGATTGGTTTCAAAAGAAATGATTGTGGCAATGGCAAACGATCCAATTGTTTTTGCTCTAGCGAACCCGGAACCAGAAATTTCTTACAAAGAGGCCACATCCGTTCGCAAAGACGTCATCATGGCTACTGGTCGTTCAGATCATCCTAATCAAGTCAACAATGTACTTGGATTCCCTTTTATTTTTAGAGGGGCTTTAGATGTAAGTGCAACCACCATCAATGAGGAAATGAAGTTAGCGGCAGTTAAAGCAATTGCATCGCTTGCAAAAGAAACAATTCCCGAAGAAGTAATTGAGGCTTATGGCGAAAAAAATATTTCTTTCGGACGTGAGCAAATCATACCGAAACCATTAGATCCCAGACTTATTTACTATGTCGCTCCTGCAGTTGCAAAAGCAGCCATGGATTCAGGAGTAGCTAAAAATCCAATTTCAAATTGGGAAGAATATGAAACACATTTAAAAAATCGTTTGGGGCTTGACAACAAGCTTGTCAGAAATATGACTTCAAAAGCGCAAAGCAATCCAAAAACTGTGGTTTTCGCTGAGGCAGATAATGTAAAAATTCTCAAAGCTGCACAGGTAGCTTATGATGAAGGAGTTGCTTTTCCTATTCTTTTAGGCAAGAAAAAACGAATTATTGACTTGATTGAGGAGTATGCAATTGACCTGCCTGAGGTTGTAATTGTCGATCCTAAATCAGAAGAAGAAGAAAAACGAAGAATCGCCTACGGAAAAGCATTTTTTGAAAAGAGAAAACGCAAAGGCTTTACCGAATTTGAAGCAATTCAAATCATGCGTGAACGAAATTATTTCGGAGCGATGATGGTAGATCAAGGTGAAGCCGATGCTATGATTACTGGTTTAACGCGCAGCTATCGTTCATCCGTTCGACCAGCTTTGCAAACTGTCGGCTTGCAGAAAGATGTAAATGTCATTTCCGGAATGTACATCCTTAATACGAAACGTGGACCTCTATTTTTAGCGGATACAACCGTAAATCTTAACCCAACAGCTGAGCAAATTGCAGAAATCACGTTCAATGTATCGAAAATCATTCGAAAATTGAAAGTCACACCGAAAATTGCATTACTCAGTTATTCGAATTTTGGATCCTCTCCAGGCCCTGATTCAGAAAAAATGGCAGAAGCAGTTAAAATCTTGCATGAAAAACATCCTTCTTTAGTTGTTGATGGCGAAGTTCAAGCAAATTTCGCACTAAACGAAGAATTGATGAATGAGAAATTTGCCTTTTCACAATTGGCTAACAAAGAGGTAAATACACTAATTTTCCCAAATCTTTCAGCAGGAAATATTTCATACAAATTATTGCAACAAATGACTGATGGAGATGCAATTGGTCCCATCTTGGTCGGATTAAAAAAATCAATTCATGTTTTACAACTAGGATCTTCGGTTCGCGAAATTGCTAATATGGTTAAAGTTGCTGTAATTGATGCTCAAAACAAATAAAGATGATCAGTTTATTAAATGGCAGATTAATTGAAAAAAATCCAACAGAACTTCTTATCGATTGTTCAGGTGTTGGTTATGAAGTTAAAATTTCTTTGAATACTTTTTCTCAGATTCCTGAAGGAGAGGCCATTCGAATATACACCAAGTTGATTGTTCGAGAGGACGCGCACATACTTTATGGATTTTACACCAAGGAAGAACGGGAAATGTTTAATCACCTTATAAGTGTTTCGGGTATAGGGCCAAATACGGCTATGATTATGCTTTCTTCTTTAAAAACAGATGAAATAGCACAAGCAATTCAAACTGAGGATGTTCGAACGATTCAAGGAATCAAAGGAATCGGAGCTAAAACAGCACAACGTGTGATAATAGATTTAAAAGGGAAAGTGTTAAAATTCAGCTCCTCTAGTGAAAATGTATTCTCTCAAAACAATACGAATCGATTTGATGCGTTAAATGCTTTAGTTTCGCTCGGTTTTGATAAAAAATCTACTGAAAAAGTATTAGATAAAATTGATACCGGAAATCAAACAGTTGAAGTTCTAATTAAAGAAGCTTTGCGACTATTATAAATGCTTACAAAGAATAAAATAAATATACTAAAATTAACGCATCTATTTCTAATGCTTTTCATTTTTTGTGGAACACTTGTTATTGCACAAAACGACCCGGGTTTACCTTTCCCGATATACAATCCGCTTAATCCAGGACAAAATTTACCTCAAAGTTTTGATTTAGGAGATCCAACTTCATTAAAACAAACCATTGTTTACGATCCCTCAACGGGAACATACATCTTCACAGAAACCATGGGTAATGGGTTGAATTTCAGAAATCCTTCCATGATGACACTTGAAGAATATCTGGAATATGAACGCAAAAAGTCAATGACTCAGGATTGGCAAGAAATCATAGAGGAAGAAACAGCGGAAAACCGTAATTATGAATTACCAATAAAAATAGGAAGTAAGGCATTTAAAAATTTCTTTGGTTCCGATACCATCAAAATAATTCCAGGCGGTAATTTGGAGCTTTTTCTTGGGATAAATCATTCACGTATCGACAATCCGATGTTGCCGATGAGACAGCGAAAAATTACACGTTTTGATTTTAATCAAATTATAAATTTGGAGGTTACAGGTCAAATCGGGACGAAACTAAAAATCAATGCAAAGTACAATACGGGGGCAACAATGGACTTTGAGAATATTTCAAAACTTGAGCACACCGGAAATGAAGATGAGATTCTTCAAAAAATTGCATTGGGAAATGTTTCACTAGATTTACCAACTACACTAATTCAAGGTTCACAAACGCTTTTTGGGGCCAAAACGCAACTTAAATTTGGCCGAGCAACTGTGGATTTAATCGCGGCATCATCCAAAGGAAAGCGCACCGAAATTAATGTTACGGGAAAAGCACAGACCCAGAAATTTGAATTGACAGCAGACAATTATGAAGCAAATAAACATTATTTTCTAAATTTATATCATCAGCAACATTATGACACGGCGATGTCAACCCTTCCAGTTGTAAATTCTACTGCGTTCATCACGAGAATTGAAGTATGGGTAACGAACCGATCAAATATTACTGAAAACACAAGAAATATAATTGCATTTGCTGACTTAGGTGAATCTAAACAGACGAACTGGGAGGGAAATCCAGGGAATCCCTCTCCAAATGAAATGCCTGATAACCAATCAAATGGGCTATACGACTGGGCAGCCAATCAACCTTTGATTCGTGGGTTCTCCAATGCTGTTTCAACGCTTAGTGCTCAAGTAAATTCACCAGGGCCATTTCAACAGGCAATTGAATACGAGAAAGTTGAAAATGCGAGAAGATTGACAGAGTCCGACTTTTCATATAATTCGCTTTTAGGATATATTTCACTTAATCAAGCCCTAAACAATGATGAGGTATTAGGTGTGGCTTATGAATATACCTATCGCGGGGAAACGTATCAAGTTGGAGAATTTTCAACAGATGGTTCTGACGGGCAAGATGCATTAATTCTTAAACTTTTAAAGCCAACGATTACAAATCCAAATAACAAAGTTTGGGATTTGATGATGAAAAATGTTTATTCCATTGGAGCATACAACGTGGATCAGGCTGGATTTAAAATCAATATTCTTTATAACAACCCGGATCAATCTATCAATATTCCATATTTCCCAATGGATGGCGTGAAGGACCAACAATTGGTGACCTTGTTAGATATGGATAAAATAAACCAAAATAATCAACCATTTTCAGATGGGGTATTTGATTTCTCACCATTCAATCAAGTCGGTAACAAAATCGATAACGGTGGTACAATTAACCGTAAAAGTGGTCGCGTTTTCTTTTCCACAATTGAACCGTTCGGAAAAACACTAGCTAAAAAACTAGAGGCTGTCAATATTCCAACAACGACAATTAATCGTGTATCTTTTTATGAATTATACGATTCTACAAAAACAGCCGCTCAGCAAGTCCCAAGTAAAAATAGGTTTATCTTACAGGGAGAATATCAATCGTCAATTAGTTCAGACATTCCATTAAACACCTTGAATGTTCCTGAAGGTGCCGTTAGTGTTACCGCTGGTGGTATCAAGCTTGTTGAAGGAACTGATTACACCGTGGATTACAACTTAGGTCGTGTAAAAATTATCAATTCCGGAATTTTAGAATCTAATACTCCAATCAAAATCTCCATTGAGAGCAACTCCGTATTCGGTTTTCAAGCGCGTTCAATGATTGGTGGTCATTACCAATATCGATTTAGTGATCGAGCAAAAGTGGGGGCAACATGGGTGCGAATGATGGAACGTCCGGTTACTCAAAAAGTGGATTTCGGTAATGAGCCATTCAAAAACAATGTGATTGGTGCCAATTTTGCAGTTAGAACAGATTTACCTTTCTTAACAAAATTGGTTGATTTATTGCCTGTTATTTCTACCAACCAGATGTCAACCTTATCCCTTACGGGTGAAGTTGCACATTTGATTCCCGGTCAACCTAAAGCGATAAATAAAGAAGGAACGTCATACATCGATGACTTTGAAGCGAGCCAAAGCGCGATTGATTTGAGATCCTTTAATGCATGGAGATTAGCTGCCGTTCCACAAGGACAACCGGATTTATTTCCTGAAGCAACTAAAAAAGACTTATCTGTTGGATTTAAACGAGCAAAAACTGCTTGGTATGTCATTGACCCTTTATTTTATCAAAGTAATAATTTGACTCCACTTCATATTAAGCAGAACCCACAGATGTTGTCAGATAGCCGGATGCGTTTGGTTAATCAAATTGATATTTTCCCGAATCTACAACAGCAATATGGATCTATACCGAATATTCCGATTTTAGAATTAGCGTACTATCCGAAAGAAAGGGGAATGTACAACTATGACACGACCAATACAGTTGATTCCGCTGGGTTTTTTATTAATCCAGAAAATCGTTGGGGAGGTATTCAGCGCGGTTTAACAACGAACGATTTTGAGCTTGCGAATATCGAATTTATTCAATTTTGGGTATTAGATCCATTTAATTCGGATGCTGAAAACGCCAATCCAAATTCAGTAATGACTGGAGGAGATTTATACTTTAACCTTGGCAATATTTCTGAAGATGTGCTTCCGGACTCTCGTAAAAGTTTTGAGAATGGGTTACCTGCCTCAAATGCTGTGCTTGGAGATAATTTAGATACGACTATTTGGTCCAAAATTTCAACGCAACAAATTATTATAAACGCTTTCGATACAGATCCACAAGCGAGATTAAATCAAGATGTTGGAATTGATGGTTGGAAGAATTCAGAGGAAAAATCGGCCTACAATAACTTTGTCAGTTGGGTTCAAAATAATGGGGTTTTAAGTTCAGACGCGAAAGCCAAACTAATTGCAGATCCATCGTCAGATGACTATAATTATTACTTAGATGACAATTTCGATACCGATCAGTTAGACATCCTCAGAAGGTATAAAAAATTCAATGGAATGGAAGGAAATTCTCCAACCACTGAAATGTCAGATACGGCCAATGCCGATGGGTATCCAACTCAAGCAAGTATTCAACCTGACAATGAGGATATCAACCAGGATAATAACCTGTCAGAAAGTGAAAGTTATTTTCAATATCGGGTTAGTATGAGGCCAAACGACTTGGCTCAAGTTGGACAAAACTACATTACTAACAAGCAAATCTATCAAAACGGGAACAAAACTGAGGCATGGTACCAATTTAAAGTTCCATTAAGAGATTTTGAAAAGAAAATTAATGGAATTCAAGATTTTAGGTCTATTCGATTTATGCGAATGTTCCTGAAAAACTTTGATGAAGAAGTGGTTTTACGTTTTGCGCGATTGGAACTTATTCGTGGCGAATGGAGGGTTTACAGACAAGATTTGTCTCAACCAGGATTAAGTGTGCAAACTGATCCAAACCTTACAACTTTCAATATTGGGGCCGTAAATGTTGAGGAAAATGCTCAACGTGCGCCTATCAATTATGTTATTCCTCCCGGCATTACTCGTGAAATTGACCCATCACAAGTTTATCAACGTCAAATGAATGAGCAATCATTAATGTTGGAAGTTTGTAACCTTCAAGATGGAGATGCGCGAGCCGCATTTAAAAATGTGACTTTTGACGTTCGGACATACAAAAAATTAAAAATGTTTGTCCACGCAGAATCTATTCAGCAAAATCAGCTGAAAGACAACGAGTTGAGTTTATTCGTTCGTTTGGGAACAGATTATGTAGAAAACTATTACGAATATGAACTCCCCCTGAAATTGACTGATTGGGGGCAAACTGCACCAGAAGATATTTGGCCAGCTGACAACAATATTGAAATAGTTTTTGATGATTTGCTTGATCTGAAAAAAGAACGCAATACGAAAATCGAAAATGGGGCCGCCGGAGTATCCTATTTGGTTGAATACTTAAAGCAAGAAAATGCGACAAAACGAATTAAGGTTAAAGGTAGTCCGAACCTACAAGGAATTAAAACCATAATGGTTGGAATACGAAATCCATCCAAAACAGATCCCAATAATCCTTGGAAGCCAGACAATGGAGATCCTGAATGTGCAATCGTGTGGATCAATGAAATGCGTTTAACAGATTTTGTAAGTGAGGGGGGCTCTGCAGCTATTGGACAGATGCAACTTCAAGTCGCGGATTTTGCCAATGTAAATGCTTCCGGTAATTACTCTGGCATTAACTGGGGAAGTATTGAAAGCCGGGTTCAGGAACGACAACGAAACGAACGAATTGGCGTTGATTTAAATTCGACTGTTCAATTGGGACAATTTTTTGGAAAGCAAGCTCGTCTTTCATTGCCCTTCTTCTATGGATATTCATTGGGAATTATAAATCCAGAATACGATCCTTTTAATCCAGACATCAAATTGGCGGATTACGATTTAGCTACGCGTCGAGAAAAATCCAAAGCAGGTCAGGAATTCAATGAAAGGCGATCATTTAACTTCACAAATGTACGAAAAGAAGCCAAAGCTGGGGCAAAACCACATTTTTGGAATATTTCGAATTGGTCTGCGACATATGCCTTCTCTGAAAACTTAAAAAGAGATTTTAACATCAACTACGACCGCACAAAAACGTGGACGGGAGCTCTCAATTACAACTTCACTTTCCCAGGAAAAGCATTTGAACCGTTTAAAAAATGGAAACCAGTTCAGAAATCGAAATGGTTGCAACTTGTCAAAGATTTGAACATTTTTCTTCTTCCAAAAAATATTTCCTTCACAAATGACTATTCACGTCTATACAATGAAAGACAAGTCAGAAATAACATCGTTCCTGATTACAAATTTGCCCCGGTTTTTATGAAACGATTCGATTGGAATCGCAATTATCAGCTGGGTTATGATTTGACCAAAAACATTAAAGCGACATTCTCCGCAACGAATAAATCAATTTTCGAAGAGGGTAACCACGGCGTTGATCGGGTGTCGAATACAGATGGTTATCGAGAATTTATGGATACCATCCGCAATCAAATGCAAACATTTGGTCGTACCATGGATTATTCTCACAACTACAATCTTGGGGTGACACTTCCATTAGAAAAATTTCCTTTGACAAATTGGTTGAGTGTAAATGCCAAATATGGTGGAACTTTTAATTGGCAGCGCGCCCCTCTTGGTCAAAGCCAGTTTGGAAATACAATTCAAAACAACCGGTCAATCAACTTGACCGCCCAAGCTAATATGTTGACCATTTACAACAAAATTCCTTTTTTCAAAAAAACCTTAGGTGATGGTAAGATTAATCGAGCACAACCTAAAATAGGTAAATCAGATGGGGAAGGTGATGGAGCAAAAAAACCACAAACCGAAAAACCACAAGAGGAGTTCAAGCCTAAAAAGCCAATTGACGAAATGACACCGAAAGAATTACGTCAATATGAGCGTGAGAAAAAACGTTGGGAAAGAAAACAAGAGCGTGAAAAACGCAAAAAAGCGCGTGAAAAAGAAAAAATGAATCCTGCTCTCGGTTTTGTTTCTCGATTACTAATGACTGTTCGTAATGTTTCTGGAACATACACGTTAAACGACGGAACGCTTCTTCCAGGTTATTCCCAAGAGTCCAGTATTTTAGGTATGAACGGTTCAAGTTTCGGACTTACAAACTTTGTATTTGGAAAGCAGGGATACGATTTGATTGGACGTTCAAACGGATATAATGTAGCGAATTTCGCTCGTGACAACAATTGGCTTGTTCAGAATGAAAATATGAACAAACAATTTACAACAACACATTCGGCGAATGTACAAATGAAAGCAACATTGGAACCATTTAAGGATTTTAATATAAACTTAAATTTAAACAGAAACTATAGTCGTAATTCTGGAGAATTTTACCGATGGAATCCAACATCAAGTGCTTTTGAGAGTCAAAGTAAATTTGAAACATCCACTTTAACATATTCAACCGTAACTTTTGGAACTGCTTTCACAAAAGAAGGTAGGGCATACCAATCAGATATTTTCCAACGACTATTAGATAATCGAAGTGCTGTATCACAATTGATTGGCTCCACTAATTCAAATTCAAGTTTATTGCCTAATCAATTCTATGATGGATATTCTGGCTCACAACAAGAAGTCGTAATCGGCGCATTCTTAACTGCATATACTAATTCGTCCGTTAGTGCTCGAAATATTAATCCACTAAACAACATTCCATTACCAAATTGGACAGTCAATTACAATGGTTTAACAAAATATGCGTTTACCAAAAAATTCCTAAAATCATTCACACTTAAACATTCGTATTCATCAACAGTAACAGTTGGGGGAATGCAAACAAATCTTAACGCCACAGTTGATGCCAATGGCAATGCAACAGCGCTTGACTTGAATAACAACTACATAGCTCCGATGCAGGTCCAAAACATTGCGATTTCTGAGAGATTTGCACCATTAATCGGGGTTAATGCGACTTGGACTTTATTCGGAAAAACGTTAATGACGAATTTCGAATACAAAAAGGATCGAAATGCTACACTTTCTTTAGCAAATAATCAGATTTCAGAGAATCTTGGAAAGGAGATTGTTATTGGAACAACGTTTACATATCCAAAACTCAAACTCCCTGTTCGTTCCATAAAACCAAGTGACTTAATCGTGAATTTAAACTTTGGATTCAAAGATAATTTAACAGTTATTCGAAAAGTTGTTGAAAATACAAATCAAGCTACTGCCGGGCAGAAAACAGTTAACATTAAAATCGATGCAAACTACAAACTTACGGAGTTCTTAACTGCGATTTTCAATTACGAACAAGGTATAATAAATCCAAAAGTGCAAACGAGTATTCCTACAGGTAATTTGAAAATAAATCTTGCCATTCGTTTTGATTTGAACGGACTTAAATGATTTCAATAAGAAAAGCAATTCCGGCAGATGAACAAGAAATCTTTGATTTAATCAAGGAACTAGCATTGTATGAAAAAGCACCTGAACAAGTAACAAACACAGTGGAACAACTGGGGATTGACTTATTTAAGGAGAATATTTGTGATGCGATTGTAGCGACTGAAAACAATGAAATCATTGGTTTTGCACTGTATTACATTTCCTATTCTACTTGGAAAGGTAAATGCTTGTACTTGGAAGACTTTTACGTTCAAGAAAAACATCGCAAATGCGGAGCAGGGGGAATGTTATTCGATAAGGTCGTTGAAATCGCTCAGGAACTTAGTGTAAAACGAATGGATTGGCAAGTATTAGAATGGAACGAATTAGCATTAGGATTTTACAAAAAGCGAAATGCAATTTTAGATTCTGAATGGATTAATGGTCGGCTGTTTTTTTAGCAGTTTTCAACTTAATAAGCATCTTAATAAGAACTTGAATGAGCCATTAAATATCGACACATTCCGGTCCGGAGATCAAAAGGAATTTGAAAAACTTGTAATTCAATTTAAAAATCAAGTCTTTAATTTATGTGCTTATCTATTAAACAACAAAACGGAAGCTGAAGATGCCACGCAAGAAGTCTTTGTCTTGATTTATCAATCGTTAAACAATTTTAAAGGGGATTCAAAAATTTCAACATGTTCAATTTGAGCTCCAGTAAAGAAAATCGTCGCTTTTTTAATAGGAGCTGTAACATTAACTTCCTTTTGAGCAAATGAATTTCCTGCCGTCATCGCACACAACAGCAAAAAGGATATATTTTTCATAATTTTTGGATTAAAAGACAAATTAAAGATGCACATACACTTGGTTTTCCATAAAGTTCATTTGAATTGCGAACAAAATAATTGCGAATTACTAGTTATTAATTCGCAACTAAACGTTTTTTCGTTCTTAAATTATTTCAAAAACGGTAAATCAAGTCCAGTTAAATCTACTTCAAATACGTTGTAGTTAAATATACCGTCGTTTTCACTAATTCCAGCCAATACAGCCTTGTTCAACTCGGGATAATATTGAAAATGCGTGTCATCATTAACCGTATTGAAAGCCGCACCTAAGTTGATCGGAGCGCCCCATTTTCCACCAACATTTTCGGAATAATAAATATCATAACCGCCCATACCTGGAAGTGCGTCTGAACTGAAAAATAAGAATCTCCCATCACCCGAAACAAAAGGGGTTGTTTCGCGTCCGGTTGTATTTATGACATCAGGCAAAAGTTTGATTTCTTCAGAAAAAATCCCATTCTTTTTTTCAACTGAATAAATATCTGTCATTTTTTTTGTCGCATTTTTATCAGAAACGAAATAAAGTGTTTGCACAAAATTATCTTCATCGATGTATAGGGAATCTGTTATACAAGCAGCTCCTTCAAAAAATGTAGTGTTTATCGTCTTACTTTTTATAATTTCCATACCGGCAAAAACACCTGGATCATCAGCTGTCATTTCGTATAAATCGGAACTTTGAGTCGTTTTTTCTTTTGAAGCAGAGGTATTTAATGTTCCCAAAGCATAGAGCCCATCGCGTGAAATGTAATTTAAGGCATCAAAACCTTCTGTGTTAATTCCCTCCATTAATTCAGGAACCAGCACATATTCTCCTGATAATGAATCTTTTTCAGCGTAGTAAATATCTTCGAAGAAAATTTGATCATCAGGATTCAAATTACCTCCTGTTGTTTCGGGTTGCCGAGCCGTGAAAAAGAACTTTCTTCCCTTATCGATGAAAATTGGACCATATTCATCATATTTCGTATTGACTGATAAGGGTTTGCGTAAATTTTTAACTCCATTTTTTGTTTCGTTTAATGCAAATTCACATTGAGAAATAAAGGATGGAATCTCAAACTCTTTTGCGGTTCGATCTCCGAGGAGTTCTTTCGATTTTTTATAAAAGGTCAAAGCCTGATCGATTAAATTTAGATTATGATAAACCTTTGCGGCAAGAAAATATACTTCTCCATCTGCTTTACTTGAAGCTTTAGAAATAGCCTCGTCGATATGTTGCTTTGCATCGGAAAAATTATTTAGGTCATATTCTGTTGTTGCTAACTGGTAAAGAGCCTTCCAAGAATTTGGATCCACTGTATTTGCTTGTTTGAATAACATAAAAGCGTCATAGGTTCGACCTAAATTATATTTTTCAATTCCGTCATTTATGTATTTTGAACATTTTAGTTTATTCATTGCGGAAGTTTCTTGGCCGTAAGAAATAAATACATTCCCGAAACAAAAAAGAATGATATAGAATGATAAAGGAATTCGATTCATATTCGATTTATAATTAAAAAACAAAATAAGTAAAAGTAATGATACGATCAACAAGTCTTTTTTTTAAACTTACAAGATCATCATGTTAAAAACTAACCGCTTATCAGAAATCGGACCATTCAACAAAAAATCGGTCTTTTCCATCAAACATCGGACTTTGAATTGAAATAACTTTCAATGGTTTTTTACTTGTCACAACAACGCTATGAATCGTGTTTTTTGGAATACTAACTTGTATTCCAGCTCGTAATTTGATTTTTTGCTCTCCTAATGTCATTTTACCTTTACCCGAAAGCACGACGATGCACTCAGAATGTTCTTTGTGATAATGATGTATAACTTGTTTTTTTATGGCAATGAAAAAGGTTGATTGCAACGAATCCTCTGCAATTTTTTCAGAATAAATATTTTCAAATGCGGGTAGTTCTTTCTTTTTCCAATCTACTTGACCTTGAATAAAAATCGGAAAAAAGATTAACAGAAAAAATTTCATCAAATCGGACGTTTGTTGAATTTAACTTCAAACAATTTCGGCCAATATTTTCCAGTTAAATAAGTTTTTTTTGATGCTTTATTCCAAGCGATTCCATTTAATACTTCGCCATTTCCTTTTCCTTGTTTAACGACTTCTGATGCATCGATGTATGCAAGAACCTTTCCCGTTTGAGGATCAATAACTGCAATATTGCTGCTAGTCCAAATATTCGCATAGATTTTTCCGTCAATATATTCTAATTCATTCAAGTAATTCAATGGACCTTGATCAGTATATATTTCGATGGTCTTTACAATTTCAAATGTTTTAGGATCCCGAAAATAAATTCGCTCTGAGCCATCTGACATAATCAAGTTTTTATCATCGTGACAAAGTCCCCAACCTTCACCGGTATATTTTAGTTCTCGTAACACTGAAAAGGTATTCTTATCGTACACATAACACGTTCCGTTTTTCCATGTCAATTGAAAAAGTTCGGCGCCAAAAATTGAAATCCCTTCGCCAAAATATGATGCGTCCAAAGCAGATTTGCGCTTCATTTCACCCGAATTTAAATCAACTTCTGCAACCAATGTTTGACCACTTTGAGTTGGGTCTCCAGTTCCTTCGAATAACTTGGCTCCATCGAATTCGAGTCCCTGGGTAAAACTACTTTCCAAATGAGGGTATTCCTTTACAATTTGTGCCGACCATTTTTCAGGCGTGACATCTGAAAGAACTCTTAAAACCCGCTGTTCTGTCTGAATCATTCCATTTGACATTGTCCCATTCAGAACAATTGCGTATGCGCCAACATTCAGTTTGGATGTTTTAAATACATAGGACAGCTTTCCAGAAGGTATTGTCCAAGATTTAACTTCTTCTCCGTTAATTTCAAGTGAAAGATCCTTCAAATCATCATGAACTTCAAAATTTAATGGAATCGATTGTCCAAGTTTAACAGCAACATTATCCTGTAAATCAAATGTAAAAGCACTTTCAGAATCGTTATCATTTCCTCGAATTGCAGGAACTACTAATGCC
>VGML01000016.1 GCA_016866415.1 Bacteroidota bacterium
AGTAAATGATTGTTAAAATGCAAATACGATCATTCACAACCATGCATTTTTCATGCATCTTTGAATTGTTGAGTTGCGTTTGATCCAAAGCACCTAGACCTTCATCTCCTTCTATTACAAACCATTTTTCGCGCAAAATTTCTTTCGAAACATTGGAAAAATTTCCCTTGTGTTCTATGAATAATTTTTCCATGAATAATGAATCCAATTTATTAGGAAATGGTGAAGAACCGAAATCCAAATCTCCTTTTCTAGACTGAACCTCAACCCAAATTTGAACATTCTAGGTGGAATCCGTAAACCATTGAATAATGCCGCTACTTAATCTAGGTCCTAATTCAAAACAAGCAAGGTAATAGGAGCATGTAACCGTCAGGCTTAGAATTGAATTTTTTCCATTTCGTTTGAGCATAGGCATTTGAAATGAGAAATGCAAAAACGAAAAATGATACGCTCAGTAAGGGCTTTTTCATGAAAGAAATCGCTTAGATTTGAATTTGGAAAGAACCAAACTTATAAATCGAATTTTATTCCTTGTGCAAGAGGTAAACTATCGGTATAGTTGATAGTATTTGTTTGTCTACGCATATAAATTTTCCATGAATCCGATCCAGATTCACGACCTCCTCCTGTTTCTTTCTCTCCACCAAAAGCACCACCAATTTCAGCTCCAGAAGTCCCAATATTTACATTCGCAATTCCACAATCAGATCCTGCGTGAGATAAGAATGCTTCCGATTCTTTCAAGTCATTCGTCATAATAGCAGATGATAGTCCTTGTGGAACTCCATTCTGAAGTGCGATTGCATTGTGAATATTTCCAGTATATTTTATCAAGTACAAAATCGGAGCAAATGTCTCGTGTTGAACGATAGCAAAGTGATTTTCAGCCTCAATGATGCATGGCTTCACGTAACATCCTGATTCGTAACCTTCACCAAACAATATTCCACCTTCAACAATTACTTTTCCACCTTCTTTTTTGGCAGCCTCAATTGCATTCAGATAATTTTGCACAGCATCGTTATCGATTAATGGCCCAACGTGGTTATTTTGATCCAATGGATTTCCGATTCGAAGTTGTTTGTATGCATTTGTCAAAGCATCTCTCACTTTGTCATAAACGCTTTCATTAATGATTAATCTTCTTGTTGAAGTACAACGTTGACCTGCAGTTCCTACTGCGCCAAAAACTGCTCCTGGAACAACCATTTTCAAATCAGCAGTTGGCGTGATGATAATAGCGTTGTTTCCCCCTAATTCAAGAAGCGAACGACCCAAGCGTTCTCCAACGGCAGCACCAACTGATTTTCCCATTCGAGTTGAACCTGTAGCGGAAACAAGCGGAACTCGTTTGTCATTTGCCATTAATTTTCCAATTTCTGAACCACCTATTACAAGTCCGGAAACTCCCTCTGGAACACCGTTTGCGTCAAAAACTTGCTTTGTAATCTGTTGACAAGCGATTGCAGTAATTGGTGTTTTTTCAGATGGTTTCCAAACACAAACGTCTCCACAAACCCATGCTAAGGCTGTATTCCAGTTCCAAACAGCAACAGGAAAATTGAAAGCAGAAATGATTCCTACTATTCCAAGTGGGTGATATTGCTCGTACATACGATGTCCTGGACGCTCAGAGTGCATTGTTAACCCGTATAATTGACGAGAAAGACCAACGGCGAAGTCACAAATATCAATCATTTCCTGAACTTCACCCAAGCCTTCTTGAAGCGATTTCCCCATTTCGTAAGAAACTAATTTTCCAAGTGGCTCCTTATATTCCCGGATTTTTTCTGCTAATTGACGAACGATTTCCCCACGTTTTGGAGCAGGAATCATACGCCATTCAGCAAATGCCTCTTGTGCTTTTAAAATAACAGCTTCGTAATCAGCTTCAGTAGCGGAATTTACAGATGCAATCAACTTTCCATCAACTGGTGAGTAAGAATCGATTTTCTCCCCTCGGGTTTTAAACCATTTTCCACCCGTTGAGGCACCATTATTTGTAGTTTCAATTCCTAATGTTTCAAGAATTTCCTGAATTTCCGTCATTGTTGCGATAGCTGTCATAAAAATATTTTTAACAAAGTTAAACCAAATTATTTGGAGCGTGTTGTAATTTTTGTCAGTGAATTTTAAAATCTTTACGCTTGAAAGAAGCCCTTTTTCAAATCTTCAACAACTTCTTTTATTGGTTTGATTTCATTCACATATTCGATCGATGGCCCAGCGCACCAAACTGTTTTATAGGTCGAGCTAAAGGCGGCATTTCTAAGGCTTTTCATTCCTCGTATAAAAGTCAATGCTTTGAACCATTTTTTAAGTTTCTTATTCTTATTCAGGATTCGTTCCAACCAGTTTTGACTTGTTCCTACTTTCTGAACATACGGAGTATTAATTACAGTGCAAGGAGTTCCCGATAATTTTGTGGTCAAAACAATGTCTCTCGCTCCATAATTGACACATGCCTGCTTATATTCATCAGAAACAGGAGCTTCCTTAGTTGCGATAAAAATCGATCCCATTGAAACGCCATCTGATCCCAATTCTAACATTTCCTTAATCCCTTTTCCGGTTCCAATTCCTCCCGCAGAAAAAACAGGTATTTTCAGTTCTTTTTTCAGTTGTGGAATTAATTCTTTGTAAGTAGTCGGTCCTGCATGTCCACCAGCTTCTTTACAAACGGCAATCACAGCATCTGCTCCTAATTTTTCAACTTTTAATGCAAAGTTTAAGTCGGTTACATCGCAAAAAACTTTAATCTTATATTTTTTCGCTTTTCGAATAGTTTGCTCTGGAGAACCCAATGAGGTAATAAAAAAATCTACCTGTTCCTCACAGCACACCTGCAATTGTTCTTTGTAGAGAAAATTCGAATTGTTTACAATTAAATTAATCCCAAATGGCCCATTGGCCTCCGTTTTGATTTTTCTTATAGCTCTGCGTAAATCATCTGTATCACGATAATTCAAGGCTGGAATCGCGCCAGTAATACCAGTTCGGATTGCCTCTATAATCATATTTTCATCAGATACTAAAAACATAGGCGCCATAATGACTGGAAATTCAATTCCTAATAGTTCACAAAGTTTGGCGTTGACTGTTTCCACTGCTCTAAGTTAAGAAAATAATTATACGAATGGATAACCTTTTTTCATTCGTATATTACTTAATTTAGTGCTCTTACAAAGAATAATTTGTAACGAAGAATAAACATTTAGATAAGTTGACAATTTTAGAATTTTTTGCGGTATTAAATGGTGTGGTTTATCTCGGTTTCATTTCGTTTCATAAAAGGATGGGATGGATTTTTGGTTGCCTTAGCTCTGCTTTATATGTGCTTATCTGCTGGCAGCAATCACTTTTTATTCAATCCGGACTTCAATTCCTGTATATTGTTTTGGGAATTATCGGTTATGTAAATTGGAACAAGCAGCATGAAATTAGCATTTATCGCATGTCCCTTAAAATGCATTTGACTTTGTTAATTCTTGGGTTGATTTTAAGTTTATTTTTAGGGAAACTCATGTCAATGACGAGTCAGGATTTGCCCTTTTTGGATACGACGATTTCCGTTTTCTCAATTGTAGCTACCATTTTAGCCACACGCTCAATTCTGGAAAATTGGTATTATTGGATTTTTGTAAACCTTTTTTCCATTTTCTTGTTCGCATTTCAAGGATTGCAAATTACTGCTTTTCTCTATGCCGTTTATTTATTTGGTTCGATTTTCGGTTTATATAACTGGAAGAAAATGATTCAATCGAACACTCAAGTATTAGATCAATGAAATTAAAAATTGCTTTTACTGGACCAGAGTCAAGTGGAAAAACAACGATTTCCAAACGTTTGGCTGAGTTGTTCAATGGAATTTGGATAGAGGAATATGCTAGGGAATATTTACAGTTAAAAGATAGCTATCAACAGGTTGAGTTGGATGAAATTGCTCGCGTACAACAAGAAAAATGGCTTATTAAAAATGATTTAATTGTTGCCGATACTGACATGACGGTTATTAAAATTTGGTCGGATTATCGTTATGGTTCTTGTTCCGATTTTATCGTAAAAGCATATCAAGAACAGCAATTCGACCATTATTTCCTCTGCAAGCCAGACATTCCATGGGAATATGATCCTTTACGTGAAAATCCAGAAAATCGGGATGAACTTTTTGAACTTTATCTCAATGAACTTCAAGGGATGAAGCGGGCATTTACAATTTTAAATGGAAGTATTGAAGAAAGATTATCAATTTGTAAAAATGTGATTAAATCCCTAAATCACGAATTGAATTGTTAAATTTAAGCATGAAAACGAAAGAAGAAATTGTTCAGAATTGGCTTCCGCGTTACACCGGTAAAAAATTGGAAGAGTTTGGAAAATATATTTTATTGACGAATTTCTTAGGTTATGTCAATCAATTTGCGGAATGGAATAATGTTGAAGTTGAAGGATTAAATCGACCGATGCAAACCGCAACAAGCGATGGGATAACCATTATAAATTTCAGTATGGGAAGCCCAATGGCCGCAACAATTATGGATTTACTTACTGCTATCGAACCCAATGCAGCTTTGTTCTTAGGAAAATGTGGAGGATTAAAAAAGAAAAATCAAATCGGTGACCTTATTTTGCCAATAGCTGCAATTCGTGGAGAAGGAACATCTAACGATTATTTCCCGCCAGAAGTGCCAGCATTGCCTTCTTTTAATTTGCAGAAGGCAATTTCATATACCATTCGTTTGCGTGGACGAGATTATTGGACAGGAACTGTTTATTCAACTAACCGAAGAGTTTGGGAACACGATGATCACTTCAAAGAATATTTGCGAAAAATTCGAGCAATGGCGATAGACATGGAAACCGCTACGATATTCAGTGTTGGATTTTACAATGAGATTCCTGTTGGAGCATTACTTCTTGTAAGTGACCAGCCAATGATTCCTGATGGCGTTAAAACGGAGGCGAGCGACCAAAAAGTTACATCCGAATTTGTATCGGATCATTTGCGAATTGGAATTGATTCATTGAAAGAATTACAAAATACGGGAATTTCAGTAAAGCACTTGAAATTTTAAGAGCTATAAAATCCCCGCTCCCAAACAAATTGACATCAAAATCAACATGATCGCCGTAAGGACTTGTAGGAATCCGAGGGTGACTTTTTTCAAGAGTTTGTTACCTAAATAGGCACCCGTAATTGCGGAAAGAGTCGCCCATATTACTAATTCAAGGTTTTCGAAAAGACCTGATTTTTCAAAACGAGTTGCATAGACGCCAAGTCGCGTAAAATCCACAAAAGTTGAAATGACAACAGCTGTCCCTACAAGAGCTTCCTTCGACAAACCAGCTTTAATTAGAAAGGCACTTCTCAACGCACCTTGATTTCCAGAGAGTCCGCCGAAAAAGCCACTTAAGAAACCTCCCAAAATCAGTTTGTCTTTTCCGAATTGAAGTTTTTGAAAATAGGGGATGAGGTCCATACTTGCAAACAGGATTAGTAGAATAGAAACAATAAATTTAACTGGATATACCTCATATAATTTTCCAAATGCGACATATGAGAATAGGGGAATGGAGTTTGTGATATTCAATAAAACAAGTGAGCCCAATAATGCCGCAAGTACCGCTGGAATTCCAAATCGAAGAAGTACTTCTTTTTTTGCATTTCGTCCAACCAAAATCAATTTGAATATATTATTGAAAAAGTGAACGATTCCCGTAAGCGCTATTGCCAATTCAACTGGAAAAAACAACATAAAAACAGGAGTAAGTATCGTGCCTAACCCAAATCCAGAAAAGAACGTCAAAATTGCAGTTGCGAATGCAGTAATTGAAATGAGTACAATTTCCATAGCAGATAACTTAAAGCATCGGAATGATTTTCTCAAGAGAAATTCCGCGAGAACCTTTCAGTAAAATGGATTTATTTGCGATTGAATTTTCTGTTAGATATGATTCTAAATCTGAAATAGATTCAAACCCATTTTCATTTATTTCTTTGAATAGTTTTCCAACGGTAATAAATGTCAAATAATTCTCTTTGCAGTATTCAATTATTTTGTGATGTTCGGTTATTGAATCGGTGCCTAATTCAAGCATATCCCCGAGGATTGCAATTTTATTTGGTTGTATATTGGAAACAAAACTTTCAAGTGCGCTTCGCATACTGGATGGATTAGCGTTGTAACAGTCAACGATTAAGGTGTTTTTATCTGTTTTCATGACCTGAGATCGATTGTTGGTAGGAGTATAGGATTCAATAGCTTTATTAATTTGTTCATAGGGAACCTCAAAATGAACTCCAAAACTTATTGCTGCTAGAAAATTATAGAAGTTGTATGAGCCAACTAGTTTAGTCTGAATTTGCGGTGATTCATAGTTTTCATGGTTCCATTGAAGAACAACAAATGGATTTAGTTCTATTAGTTTACCTTTAATTTTTACATCTTCATTTGTTCCATAAGCGAATTTGTTTGGAAGCTTGGAACATTCATTTGAAATAATTATGTCGTCTGAATTAAAGATGATAGCGCCATTCGTTTTATCGATGAAACTAAAGAGTTCGGTTTTGGTTTTAATAACGCCTTCCAACGTTTTAAATCCTTCTAAATGAGCTTTTCCGATATTTGTAATAATCCCGTAATTTGGTTCTGCGATATCAACTAATTCTTGAATATCGCCCGGTTTATTAGCGCCCATTTCAATTATAGCTATTTCATGGGACGAATCAATTGATAATAGCGTAAGCGGCACACCAATGTGATTGTTTAAATTTCCAACTGTACAAAGTGTCTTGTATTTTGCGGAAAGCACACAATTAATTAATTCTTTTGAGGTAGTCTTGCCATTGCTCCCTGTTATTCCAATTAAAGGGATATTGAATTTTTTTCGGTGGAAATTTGCTAGTCCTTGAAGAAATGTTAATGAATTTGGAACATAAAAAATAGTTATTGAATCAGCATAATCTTCTTCATCAACTATTCCATATTTGGCTCCGTTTACAATAGCATCTTTTGCAAAAACATTACCATTGAAATTTTCACCTTTTAGTGCAATGAAAAGAGAGTCTTTTTTGATTTTTCTCGTATCGGTGCAAACCCCAGAGGAATTATAGAATAAGTCAAACAAATTTTGCATGAACAATATTAAAAAAAAAGCCCGATTAATCGGGCTTTACTTTCAAATTATTGTTTCTTTCGGTTTGGTCTTGAACTTCCGACGCGATCCATGGCGCATCTAAAGCCAATCATTGCTGAAGATTTGTCTTCATCCAGGAATCTGCGAGCTCCTGGTGACATCCAGTACGTACGGTCTGCCCATGAACCTCCTTTGTAAACTCTTGATTTAGGTGAGATTAATGTTTTAGCCCAACCACTAGAACCTTCTGCTAGGTCATTTCCTTCCATGTCTTTGTTTTCGTATTGACTTTGGTACATCACTTGCTTAGGATCTCTTTTACCGGCATTAATATCATCAATTTTCTTTTTATTGTTGTAGTAAATCGAAGACTCTAAATCACCATCCAAATAATCGATGTAGTCATCTTTACGGTAATTTAAACGATCCTTATTTTCTTTGATCGTAACATTTCTCCAACGTTGGTTACCTTTGGTTTCGGTTATAAATTCAGTAAGACCATTTCTCAATGTTAAAATCCATGCTGTAATATTTGGATCTTGCTGATAATCTTTGAAACGATAAGAAAGATAGTCATTTGAGAATATCGATGAAAGAACAACCTCTGCTGTCTGACTTGAAGGATCTGTAAGGTCATACTTAATATAATAAAATCCAACTTGTTTATAATTTTCCGCTGAGGCACTAATATCAATATTATAAATTGGATCTGTTGCCGCTGATACATCTATAGCATCCCAATAAGCTTTATCTCTTCCTCTGTAATCACTGACATTAATTGATTTCTCACTTAATTTATTTCCAAAAAGTACTGTTTCAATATATGCAGAAGCTTTAGTATCATTAGATTTGCTTTGAAGATAAATTGCAGTATCTAGTATTGCGTTAATATCATCAAGAACCGCAAACTGTATACTATCATTTTTAGTAAACCTACTATTACTTGCCAGGAAATTCGAGCTTGGCGCATTGTATTTGTAACGCGTTGAATCTTGACGTGATTTAATTTGAACTCGAGATGCGATTGAGTTAATAATCGGTTCTTTGGTATCTACAGATTTACTGCTACTGATTAAGTTACCTTGTTTTAATTTCACATCGAACTTAGAAGGAGTTATAACAGCTAACTTAATGATTGTATCACTCTTTTTGTATTTGGGAGCTAAAGTTGCCTTACCTGTAATTCCAGATAAATCCCATTCAATAGGTTGCTTGGATTTTCTCAAAGCGCTGGCATCACCAGTTAATGTTATGGTATCTTTATCGGCATTTATTTCTACTTTAAATCCGTCCAAAGCATTTCCTTTCGATTTTTTTCCATAATTACCAGAGTAATTACTGTTTAAGTCTAAGTCTTTTTTAGTATCGGCAAGATATAATACGCGCGCATATTCATTAACATATTCCTTTATGGCTTGAACATCATAAATGTTTTCGCTTGCTTTAACTGGCTTATCATAAAGTCCATCTGGAACTTTCAATTGAGTTTTGTATACATTTCCACGGAAAGGCATGAATTCAGCGAAAACCTCACTAGACATGGGTCTGTATACATCCATCACCCATTCGGAAACATTTCCTGCCATGTGATATAATCCATAATCATTTGGCCAAAAGTCATCAACTCGAACTGTTATATCACCCCCGTCATTAAGGTTACCTGCGATTCCCATCATGTCACCTTTTCCACGCATGAAATTTGCTTGAATAGCACCAGCAAACTGCTGCTCTTCCTGACGAACGTAATGACCATCCCAAGGGTAAATTCTTCTTTCACTGATGTTCTCAGAATTTGGATCTAAATTTCCTTTAAGTCCAAGTGCTGCAAATTCCCATTCAGCCTCAGTTGGTAGTCGGTAGTTAGGCAATAAGATTCCATCTTCAATTCGAACTGGTCTTGAGCCTAATCGTCCATTATCAGCATCGGCATAAACTGGATCAAAATTTTCCAATTGGTAAGGATCTCTTGGAATTTTTCGGCCTTTGTTGTCAAGAGGCGCACCATCTGCAGAAACATTTCCTGATTTACTTCCACTTCCTTTTTTGCCTCCCGTACTACTATTATTTACAGTGTATCCTCCCTTGGTTGTGTATTTACCAGTTTTGGCATCTTGATCTGCTGTTCCAGTTTCAACCATGTAAGTGCCGTTTAAGTAATTTTCGGTACTGAACATATTTTGAGGCGTGGAGTTCCATGAATCATAAGGATCTTGAGACGCTCCTTTTTTTGCTGTTGTTGCCCCTGCTTTTGTAGCTCCTATTGCGGCACCAACATCTCCTCCTTCGTCGTATGGAGCATCAGCAAAATGCCATTTAATAATTCCTTCTCTTACAAGAATTGCTTCATTTACCCGATCAGTTCTCCATTTACAGAAATCATTTGCTTGTAACCAGCTTACCCCAACAACTGGATAGTCGCGGTAAGAGGGATGTCTTAGATAATAATCAGCATACTTTTCCATGTATCCTAGTGGGGTTCTCCATGCCAGTGTATCAGGAAGACTCTTTTTGTAAACATGAGGATACGATTTGTAGTAAACACGTTTCATCCAATACATATATTCTAACCAATGAAAATTAGTTACCTCAGTTCTATCCATGTAAAATGAAGAAACCGTAACACGCGCAGATCGTGCATTCCAATCAAACATTACATCTTGTTCTGTTTGTCCCATTGTGAAAGTTCCTCCTTCTACGAGAATCAGACCAGACCCCGTTTCCTGTTCTTTCGCATCGAATTTTTCAAATCCACCATTTTCATAATCGTTGTAATTCCAACCTGTAGCGGTTGAACGGTCTTTGGCGCAAGATGCCACGAGTGATAGACCTACAAAGGCTAGAAAAAGTTTTTTAAAGGTTCCTATTTTCATGACTTTACAAAATTTGTCTTAATTAAACTTACTTTTTGTTAAAAGGTTACAGATTAAAAAGAAGGACACGAAATCTTTCTAAAGTTTTTTGGCTTCTTTTTACATTTTAGGTTTATTCCCATTGAGACCTCATGTGATCCACCTGAAACCCCATTTCCTAATTTGGAAACTGTTAAATCGTAACTGTAACCTACTTTAAAACGTTCGGTAGAAACTCCGAAACACAAAATAAATGCATCTCGGTTTCTATACCATGCGCCAACAGTGAAGTTACCATATTTCAGATACGTTCCAATATTCAATTCTTGAAATCCATTCTGATATTGATAAATGATGTTAGGCATAATGCTTGTAGTACTTGCATAACGTCCTTTGTTTCCAATTTTAATATCGGCTCCAGCATGCCCAGTAAATCGCATTGGGAGTTTTGATTGTCCTAGTATGAGAGATTCATCTGGTCTATTCAAATGATGAACGGCTGCACCGAAATAAAAATTCTTACCGAATCCAACAAGTCCGGCAGAGGCGTCAAAAAAACCTCTTCTTCCATTTCCTCTTGGCACATCGCCTGTTTGATAAATAAATCCTCTTCTCGGATCGATCATGTCGCCAAAGGTTAGTTTATCCCAATCCAAAAATTTCTGAAAGTAAGCAGCTCTGGCACCAAACATTAAGGAAAACTTGCGAGTTACCTTTAGATTGTATGAATATACCCCGCCTAACATAGTAGTTTGAATCGTTCCTTGACCTTGCTGATCGTGCATTGCAAGAATTCCAACTCCACCTGAAATGCTTTTAGCATATGTATCAAAAGATGCACAGTAAGTTACGTAATTTCCTGTCAACTGAGGCCACTCGTTTCGATAATTTAAGCCGACTCGCGGACAGCCACTTGAACCTGCAAGTGCTGGATTCAAATAAACTGGGTTTGAATAAAATTGTGTAAAGGTCGGATCTTGAGAATAGACACGGAAGCTTAAAGGATTTACACTTACCGTTATAAAAAACAGTAATTTAGCTATTTTAATTTTCACAAATTTTTATTTAAAAGCAATAACGTTCGATACGTCGAACTATTATTAAGGTTACAAAAATAAAGTATTTTGTGAAATAAACAATTTTTTTTTTCGTTTGACAAAGTATTAAAATAAATTTGAAACATGTTTTCAGCAATACGAGTAATTCGATTTTCGGGTATAGCAATTTTAATGTTTGTTGCCTGTGCAATTCGTGCTCAAGATTTTCATGAAGTTAAAATTCCATGGATAGACGCTCAAAGCATTTCATTAGATGGTCAAAATATCAAAATCCCTTCAATCAAAGATCAGTCATACAATGATTTAGAGCCAAGTTTTTTCTGGAAAAATAAGGTTGCAAAAAATAAAATCATTAATTCTATTCAATTTATCTCCTCAATTGCGACTTCAGATGAAATGGCATATTTGAATGAGTATGTTCCGATTTTACCTAGCCAACCAAAGATAATAAGTCAAATTTCAAAAGCTGGTAATGAGTCCTTCGCTGTATTGGACGTAAAGCCATTTTATCGCGAGAATAATCAAATTAAAAAAGTGATTTCAGTTTCCTTTACATTAAGTGGATCCAACTCAACTGAGTTTTTTACACAAAAAGATTTTGTAGCTAACTCTGTGTTGAAAGATGGTTCTGGAATTTGGTACAAGATTGCTGTCGACCGAGATGGAATTTACAAAATCGATAAGTCGTTTCTTGAAAGTTGCGGAATCAATACCACGAATTTGAATCCAAGTCATATTAATATTTATGGAAATGGAGAAGGATTATTACCAGAAAAGAATTCATTACCTCGAACAGATGATCTGGCAAAAAACGCCATTTTCATTCAGGGAGGAGGGGATGGTAGTTTTGATAATTCAGATTAC
This sequence comes from Bacteroidota bacterium, assembly GCA_016866415.1. GTDB lineage: Bacteria > Bacteroidota > Bacteroidia > Flavobacteriales_D > Crocinitomicaceae > UBA952. The sequence continues at coordinate 11,912 of VGML01000016.1, forward strand.
ATTCTTTTTTACGGATGGGGTCCACACAGATGGGATGTGAAAAATGGCTCGGAGTTTCAACGAACGATGAATGTTTATTCAGACGATTCGTATTATTTTATAAATGTCGATCCAAATAATACCCCATTGCGAATTCAAAACCTACCTGAATTGACAGGGACATCAACAATAACCGTTAGTAGTTACGATTTTCGTGATGTTTATGAGAATGATTTGGTAAATCTTGTTGGTGGTGGAAAAAGGTGGTATGGAGAATTATTTGATGTTGAACTTGAAAAAACGTTCAATTTTTCGATACCAAACATCGACACAGTTCCTATCAGAATAATGAGTTCTCTGGCTACAAACGGCACAGGTGTAACTCAGACATTCAGCTTGAATGGTTCAACTTTGTTTAACTCCAATGTTTCATTCTTCAGTGATTTCACGCGTACTGAGTCAAATTTTAGTTTTACTTCGAGTTCATCTAACATTCCACTTAAATTAACCATCACAAGAACAAATCCTTCTGTTCTGACTTATCTCGATCGAATAACACTAAATACCAGAAGAAAGCTTGTATTTTATGGTACTCAAATGAATTTTAGAAATTTAACGCAAAGTCAATCTGGCTCAATTTGTGAATATATAGTTTCTTCTTTGTCACCTTCAGGATTTATATGGGATTTGTCAGAAAAGAACAACCCAAAACGTATTTTAGGAAACTTTTCTAATGGTAATTTTAGTTTTAAATCCAATTATAATTACACGGAGTATGTGGCTTCCAATGGCACATCTTTCTTTACGCCTAAAAAAGTGGGTTCTGTCGCGTATCAAAATTTACATGGTTTAGAACAAGTGGATTTTTTGATTGTAACGCATCCTGATTTCATTGCTCAAGCAAATCGACTTGCCGATTTACACAGGGACCAGGGCACAAGCACACATGTTGTAACAACCGAACAGGTATATAATGAATTTAGTTCAGGAGCGCCCGATGCAGTTGCGATGCGCATGTTTGCTAAAATGTTTCACGATCGAGCAATTCTAAATCCAGGAACGGAGCTAAAATATTTATTGTTGTTTGGAGATGGTACATATGATCCTAAAAATCGTGTGGCGAACAACAATAATAAAATCCTGACTTATCAAGCTGATAATAGCGAGAATTACATATCTTGCTATGTGTCTGACGATTTCTTTGGAATGTTGGATGATAATGAATCATTTACGAGTGCCGACATGCTAGATATTGGTATTGGTAGAATTTTAGCCTCTGATGTTAGCCAAGCAAAACAACAAGTTGACAAGATTGAACATTACATGAAAAATGGTTCGCAGTTATTTAATTCCAATAATGCTTCGTGTTGTTTTGAAACAAATTCGAATAAAACGTATGGCGACTGGAAACTGAAATATGTTCAGATTGCCGATGATGAGGAAAACAATTATTTCATTGTTAATGATACCGAACCACAATATGAAGAGGTATTGAACAATCATTTTGAAATGAATTGCGATAAACTTTATTTAGATGCTTATCCCCAACAAACAACAGCGGGAGGTCAGCGTTATCCAGATGTCTATAATGCCATTTCTGATCGAATTCAACGGGGTGCACTATTGGTGAATTATGTTGGTCACGGGGGAGAAGTCGGATTAGCGGAAGAACGAGTTGTTACAATTCCTCAAATAAATAGTTGGACAAATATTAATGCACTAAATCTATTCGTTTCAGCGACTTGTGAATTTACCAAATATGATGATCCAAAACGAGTTTCTGCAGGCGAGTTGGTTTCATTGAATCCAAATGGTGGGGCAATCGCTCTAATGACAACTACGCGTTCCGTTTATTTTGGAGTGAATACCTCGGTTGGAAATGCACTTTTCGATAATGTTTTTAATAGACATCCCGATAATTCTCCTCTAACTTTCGGAGAAATTATGATGAGAACCAAAAATGATGCTTTGCAAAGTGATAACAAACGAAGCTTTACCTTGATTGGTGATCCAGCATTGAAAATTGCATTGCCTGAACTCTTGATAAAGACTGACAGCATCAATGGCAAAAATCCGATCATTGTAATTGATACGTTAAATGCTTTAAGTAAAGTCCGAATTAAAGGGCATATCGAAGATTATCAGGGAAATGTTCAAAATAATTTCAATGGAGTATTAATACCTTCTATTTTTGATAAAGTCAAAACAATGAAAACCTTGGGTCAAGATCCTGAATCACCAGAAATGGAATATGATTTACAAAGAAACATAGTTTACAAAGGAAAAAGCAGCATTACCAATGGGTATTTCGATTTTTCATTTGTTGTTCCAAAAGATATCGCATTAAATATCGGAAAGGGCAAAATTAGTTACTATGCGTTCAACGACCTCAGTGACGCCTATGGATATGACACAAACTTTAGAATTGGTGGTATAAATCCAAATGGAATTACGGACAATGAGGGCCCTCAATTGGAACTCTTCCTTAATGATGAGAGTTTTGTTTCTGGCGGAATTACCGATGAAACTCCAGTTTTGATTCTTAAGGCGTTTGATGAAAACGGAATTAATACCGTTGGAAACGGTATTGGTCACGACATAACTGCAATTATTGATGATAAAACCGCCGAACCAATCATATTGAATGAATATTATGCAAGTGAATTGGATTCCTATCAAGCTGGAGAAATTAGATATCAGCTGAGTGCGTTAGAGCCCGGAGAGCACAACCTTTCGGTAAAGGTTTGGGACGTAAATAATAACTCATCTTCTGTTCGAATCGAATTTAACGTTCAAGAAAAAAAGGCGCCACAACTGGATAAAGTTTACAATTTCCCAAATCCGTTTTCAACGAGAACGGAATTTATGTTTGAGCACAATCAGTCGTGTAGTTTTTTAGATGCTCAAATACAAGTTTATACGATTTCCGGAAAACTTGTAAAAACAATTTCAAAAACAATTGATACGAAAGGATTTCGAGTAGATGGAATTGATTGGGATGGGATGGATGAATTTGGCGACCCATTGGCAAAAGGAGTATACATTTATCGCTTAAAAATTAAAAATGATCTTGGAGAAACAGCTGAAAAAACAGAAAAATTAGTTATTTTAAGATGATTTAAACAATAAACTTTGCTGTTTTGCGTATATTTACCATTCGAAATTGAACTTTCACTGAATGAAAAAAATAATTTTATTAATTCCAAGTTTTTTAATTTCCCTTTTTGCCTTAGCTCAACCTACTGGTGGCTCAGGGGCGACACAAAATGATTTGCAATTAAACACGATTACGACAGCTTTACCTTTTATGTCAATCACTCCTGACTCCAGAGCAGGTGGAATGGGCGACGCAGGAACTGCATTAAGTCCGTCATCGACCTCAGTTTATTGGAATACTTCTGGAATAAGTTTTGCGAAGGAAAAATCGGAAGTAAGCTTGTCATACACACCTTGGCTTCGACAATTGACTAATGATATTCACCTTTCTTATTTGGCAGGGTATTATAAAATAAATAAAACGCATTCTATTGGTGGTTCTTTAAGGTTTTTCAGTCTCGGAGAAATCACGTTTACAGATGCTTCTGGAAATGTTTTGAGAGAGGATAAACCAAGTGAATATGAATTAACGGGAGCTTATGCGTTCAGACTTTCAGATAAATTGAGTATTGGTTTGAATGGTAAATTTGCTTATTCCAATTTGACGGGTGGTTTGACCGTTGGTGGTGTTAATACCAAGCCAGGTATAGTTGGAGCGGCAGACCTATCATTTACCTATTTCAATGATCGCGCTAAAATTGGCAAGCTTAAAGGGGCATACACATTCGCTACAACCATTAATAATATCGGTAACAAAGTAGCTTATTCCGAATTGGCAAAGCGCGATTTCATTCCAATGAATTTAAAAATAGGAAATTCATTCAAAGCTGAGTTTGATGATTACAATCACGTGACTTTTGCTTTGGATTTACAAAAATTATTGGTCCCAACACCACCAATTACCAATGGAACGTTTGGTTATTCCTCTTTGCCTGATGGGGTTATGTTAGGAAAATCAAATGATGTGGGTGTAATTGCAGGGATGCTTCAATCATTTTATGATGCTCCAGGAGTACCTGTTCAAAATGAAAATGGAGATTATTCAGATAATACAGGTCAAAGTGTGAAGGGTACAAGGTTCAAAGAAGAATTAACGGAAATAAATATCGCAGCAGGCGTAGAATGGTGGTACAACAATGTTTTCGCAGTACGATCAGGAGTTTTCTATGAGAATGAGAACAAAGGAAATCGAAAGTTTCTTAATCTGGGTGCTACACTGAGATATAACATGTTTGCCATTGATTTCTCTTATTTGGCTTCTTTGAGCGGGCGTCAGAGTCCTCTAGCAAATACACTTCGATTTACGTTACGTTTGACACTAGGTCAATCTATGGCAAAAGGCGATAACACCGGCGAATAATGTTGGGTTTGCGTATCGGTTATGGAGTCGATGTTCATCAATTAGCGGAAGAATACCCATTATTTATTGGCGGAAAAAAAATCGAGTCTGATTTAGGAGCTGTTGGTCACTCGGATGCCGATGTATTACTTCATGCTATTTGCGATGCACTTTTAGGGGCTGCTAATCTACGAGATATCGGATTCCATTTTTCAGATACAGATCCCCAATATAAAGGAATCGATTCCAAAATTCTGCTCGGTGAGGTTGTCAAATTAATTCATGGTAAAGGCTACAAAGTAATCAATATCGATTGTACTGTCATACTTGAGAAACCTAAATTGAATCCATACATCCCTGAAATGCAAGAAGTAATTGCTCGAATTCTTGACGTAGAAATCGATGCGGTTTCAATTAAAGCCACTACACACGAAAAAGTAGATTCCTTTGGAGAACGGAGAGCTGTTAAAGCATATGCTGCTTGTTTGATTTTAAAATAGCAATATCTTTTAATTTCGAATAAACTTATTGCGAGCAATTCAAACGTTCGCAACTAGCAATTCAAAATAAATTATAACTCTTCTTATATTTGTAATATGAAAGTAAATCCAACTTATCAAACGAAGGATCAACTATTGGAGTTGTATAATAAACCCCTTTTGGAATTAGTATTTGAAGCTGCCTCAATTCATCGGCAATATCACAATCCACGAGAGGTTCAAATGTCTTCTCTTTTGAGTATAAAAACGGGAGGTTGTCCTGAAGATTGTGGTTATTGTCCTCAGGCAGCTCGCTATCATACAGATGTAGATGCGCACAAATTGATGACGGTTGAGTCAGTTGTTGAGCAGGCTAAAAATGCCAAGGCGAATGGCTCTTCTCGTTTATGCATGGGGGCTGCGTGGAGAGAAGTTAGAGATAATCGTGATTTTGATAACGTTGTTGAGATGGTCCAAGAGGTCAATAACCTTGGAATGGAAGTTTGCTGTACCCTTGGAATGTTGAATGAACAGCAAGCTCAAAGACTTAAAAATGCAGGTCTCTTTGCATACAACCATAATTTGGATACTTCTCCTGAATATTATGGGGATGTAATATCGACCAGAGAATACGAGGATCGTTTGAATACAATTGAAAACGCACGTAAAGCTGGAATAACGGTCTGCTCTGGTGGAATTATCGGAATGGGAGAGGCTGTTGAAGATCGAGTTGGATTGCTTATGAGTTACATGAAAATGGAGAATCCACCTGAATCTATTCCAATAAATGCATTAGTTGCAGTTGAGGGCACTCCACTTGAAGATCAAAAACCAATAGAACAATGGGAAATGATTCGTATGGTTGCCACTACCAGAATAGTCTTTCCGCAAGCGATTGTAAGACTTTCCGCAGGAAGAACGAAAATGAACAAGGAGGCCCAAGCATTGTGTTTTCTTGCTGGAGCAGGGTCAATTTTCGCAGGAGATAAACTTTTGACAACACCAAATCCTGATTTCAATGAGGATAAAGAAATGTTTGACATTTTAGGTTTAATTCCAAAAGTACCATTTAAAGATGCAGAGCAACCTGTTTCTCTTCCAGATGAAAAAATTGAGGATCGTAAACGAAATGAAGCTCTTCGCGCAAAAGAACTTGAAGTTGCTAGAGCACAAGCAGTTCATAATGGCTTTGAACCTAGAAAAATAAAAACGGTCGACTCACAAGCATAATGAATGTGTTACTTCGTTTTAAATTAGAGGCAAGGAAACAAGAAAATAGCTTTCGACAACTTACCCTAACTAAGGGTGAAATTGACTTTTTTTCAAATGATTATTTAGGTTTATCAAATGATTCTGAGCTAAATTCAAGTACTTTTTCAGGTTCAACCGGTTCGCGATTACTTTCTGGAAATTCCAATGAAGCGATTCAAGCCGAGAAATGTTTATCGAAATTCTTTGATTCAGAAAGCGCCCTCGTTTTTAATAGTGGCTATACCGCGAATTTGGGGATAATGTCGAGTGTTCCGCAACGTGGAGACTACATTCTTTATGATGAGCTCGTACATGCCAGTATTCGCGATGGAATTAGGTTATCGCATGCAAAAGCAATATCTTTCAAACACAACGATACATATAATCTTGAAAAGCAAATCGCTAAAATTTCAGGAACGATCTATATTGTTGTTGAAAGTCTCTATTCAATGGATGGTGATATGGCGCCCTTGAGGAAAATCATTGAAATTTCGAAATTAAATAATGCATTCCTTATTGTTGATGAAGCTCATGCAGTCGGTGTTTTTGGTTGGGAAGGAAGGGGAATAGTTCATGGAAGAGAAGTTATTGATGATGTTTTTGCGCGAATAGTAACTTTCGGAAAAGCCTTTGGATTTCATGGAGCAGCAGTTCTTGGTTCGGATGAATTGATTTCATTTTTGGTCAATTTTGCTCGACCTTTCATTTATACAACAGCCTTACCTCCCTCGGATTATAATGTAATAAGGAATCGAATTGAACGAAGCGATATTCGGGATCGACAGCAAAAATTGCATGATAATCTAAACTATTTTCATTCCAAATTAAATCTTTCGACTAAGTCTGAAGTGAATTCGCCAATTCAAGTTTTTCAGTTTGGTTCAAAAGATGCTGTAATTGAAGTTTCGAAAAAGTTAATCAATGAAGGAATTTACACCAAACCAATCTTTTCTCCCACGGTTCCAAAAGGTGAAGAACGAATCAGGTTGTGTTTTCATAGCTACAATAAAAAAGAAGAAATTGATACACTTTTAAATGTATTGAATGATTCTAAATTCTAATCTTTAAACACCAACAGAATTTTTCTTTTTAACTTTAGTAAAAATAATGAGTATGTTACTTCCTTTTAATTTGAAAGCTTGGATTGATGAA
>VGML01000017.1 GCA_016866415.1 Bacteroidota bacterium
TTATCTGCAATTTCTAGCGCTTGTTCGCCATTATCAGGTTGTGAAATCAAAAGATTATCGATGTCAACACCTAATTTTTTGGCATAAAATTGGTCAAAGGCATGCTCAGCATCAATGAAAGCTGCGATGCCTCCTTGTTTTTGTACTTCGGCGATTGCGTGAATTGCCAATGTTGTTTTACCTGATGATTCCGGTCCGTAAATTTCAACCACTCGTCCTTTAGGATAACCATTTACTCCTAAAGCTAAATCAAGCGTTACTGAACCTGTTGGGATTACTTCTACTTTTTCCACTGGAGAATCTCCTAGTTTCATGACAGAACCTTTTCCAAAAGTCTTGTCTAATTTTTCCATTGTAAGCTGTAGCGCTTTCAATTTTTCTGCATTTACTTCTTTGCTCATATCGTTTGTTGTTGTGAGTTTAATTACTCGGTTAATAATTTATACAAATTTAAATCTGGATGAACGTAAACTATTTACGATCAACTTAAAAGCCATAATTTTTTAATATTTCTGCACCATGATTTTTCGTATCAGGTTTTTCGATAACAGAAATAAGTTTCGAATTTTCATCAAAAAGAAAGCTGGTTCTATGAATACCATCGTAAACTTTTCCCATAAATTTTTTCGTTCCCCAAACACCAAAAGCATTGCAGATTTCTTTTTCTTCATCTGGTAATAAAGAAAATGGTAAATTGAATTTTTCACCAAATTTTTTGTGTGACGATAAAGAGTCGGTACTAATTCCAATTACTTCGATGCCTTTATCATTTAACCCATCGAATGAGTCTCTAATACTACAAGCTTGCGCCGTGCATCCAGGTGTGTTGTCTTTTGGATAAAAGTAAACAACTACTTTTTTTCCTTTTAAATTTTCAGTATTGATTTCACGCTCAAACTGATCTACTACTTTGAATTTTGGAAGTGCACTTCCTACTTTTAATTTCTCCATAATGTTTATTAAATAATCTTGTTGACGACTAAAAACTAATCAAAAATATAAACTATTCTTTTACGATAAACAATTTCTGAAAAAAAAGTTCGATAAAAAACAAAAAAGACCATCATTTTTTGATGGTCTTTCCTATTCGTGCGTTAATTCAATCACCTTTGCACTCGAATGTTTTTGCTGTATAATGTTTGTCCGTTGGATATAAAATTAATGGTATAGGTTCCGCTAATCAAGTCATTAAGGTGTAAAGACGTCGCATCCAAAACAGGTATTGCTGGCATAAATTGACCATTCGTTGATGTAATTTCAACAAAGTCAATTCGTGAATCAGCCCATTTAATTGTAGCGTTTCCAAAATTTAATTCACTTGTGATTATTTGAACTTTATCTTCTTTTTTAGATGGCTCATCTCCTTCACCATTGTGGGCTGAAACAACATTTGTAAATAAAATTACTGTTGCTAATAAAAGTCCGTTTAAAATAGTTCTTGTTTTCATGGTATTTAGTTTTGTTCGTTATTCTGATACAAAGATTGACAAGAAACCATCATAAATTTTGCTTATTTATACTATTGTAGAGAAAAATAATGAATCACACATACTTAGAGCTACGTAATTACCTAATCGAGCTACGTAGTATTACGTAGTTAGATTAATTTTTAATCAATTTCACAATGAAAATAATCCAAGAAATAATGAGAATCAATCCACCAATAGGTGTAATTGGACCGAGGAATTTGAATGAGAATGGAAGAAGTGAACTAAGCGACAATAAATAAATTGAAAAACTGAATAATGATATTCCAATCGACATAAGAAGTATAATTCGATTTAAACTAAAATCGAAGGATTTTGAAGTTATGCTTAAGAGGAGAATCGCCAATGCTTGAAACATTTGATAACGAACCCCGACTTCAAACGAGTTTAATTTATCTGTTGGTATGATATCTCTCAGTGCATGCGCGCCAAAAGCACCAAGAATAATTGCAAGGCAAAATAAAATCGAACCGAAGATTACATATCGTTTTTCCATGACTGCAAAATTGAACAAAAAAGTTTAATTGTTTGCTTATCTTTGTAAAGATGAAAAATAGTTTGATTTTTTTTTTGAGTTTACTAATTTTTCTGTTCGCTTGTGGGACGAAGAATGACGAAAATAATGACAAGACGGAAGAACAAGATTATTATCAATTTCAACGAATTGACTTATCAAGCAACGACTTGGATGCTTCTATCATGATTCCTGATGCTACGGCTGGTATTGGAGCGTCATTCAAGCCACAAATAAATCACCTTCCTGCAGATTACAAATGGGAAATTTCAATTGGAAGGAATTTTAACCTTCAAATCGAGGATTTTGGAGATAATGCCTATCGTTATCCGGAGGTTCGAAAAAAGATATTGGAAAATAAAGCGTTTAAGGTTTCCATTATCAAGGAAGAAAATGATCAGGTTTTGTATAAAAGAATTCTAGACAATTCATATCACGTTTATGCAGTGAAAAAAGTTGAAGGTGTTTATTATGAATTAAAAAGTAGGGAAGAAGGTGATTCCAAAAAAATAGCGGAATTTATATATCGTTCGGTCAAATCGTTTAAAAAAAAGTAAGATGGAATTAAATCGTGAGGAAGTTTTAAAGGTTCTGGGAAATATCATTGAACCCGATTTGAAAAAAGACATTGTTAGTTTGAATTTAATTGAAAACCTAGAGGTTACAGGTCAAAAAGTTTCGTTGACAGTAGCTATTTCTAATCCGGCATTACACGCTCGAAAACGAATGCAGGAAGCGATTCAGTTTAATTTAAAACGATTTTTTGGTGAAAATGTTGAAATTGAGGCAACTGTTAAAGGAATGGCTGCCGAACATAAAGAAAAGCGAAGAAAGATCTTGCCTGAAGTGAAACATATTGTTGCAATTGCCTCAGGTAAAGGCGGTGTCGGAAAATCAACAATTACAGCAAATATTGCAGGTGGTTTAATGAAACTTGGTTATTCAGTTGGAATTGTTGATGCGGATATTTATGGACCATCCATGCCTACGATGTTTGATGTTGTGGGCGAGCGTCCAACAATGGTTGATGTCGATGGTAAACAACTTATTTCTCCCGTTTTAGTTCATGATTTGAAGTTGTTATCAATCGGATTTTTCACGGATCAAGACAATGCGGTTGTTTGGCGCGGTCCTATGGCATCTAAAGCGTTGACTCAGATGTTTACCGATGCCCATTGGGGCGAATTAGATTTTTTGTTAGTTGATTTACCTCCTGGAACGGGAGACATTCACTTATCATTGGTGCAAACGGTTCCGCTTGATGGCGTTGTTATCGTAAGCACTCCACAAGAAGTTGCATTGGCTGATGCGCGCAGAGGAGTCAATATGTTCAAAATGGATTCATTGAAAATTCCTGTTTTAGGAATTGTGGAAAATATGGCCTGGTTTACGCCAGCGGAATTACCTGAAAATAAGTACTTTATTTTCGGTCGCGACGGAGCTAAAAATTTAGCCGAAGGATTAGGAGTTCCTTTTTTAGGAGCAATTCCGCTTGTTCAAAGTGTTTGTGAAGCTGGCGATGCAGGGAGACCAGCTGTTTTTCAAGAAAATACAGCAGTTTCCAAAGCGTTTGATGAATTAGTTTCTAAATTTGTTAACGAAATTGAAATCTTGAAAAAGGAAAAATCGCTTCACTTATGATTGAGTCAAAAAAACAAGAAATAATCGAAAAGGTAAATAATACATTGGATCAATTGCGTCCATTCTTACACGCTGATGGTGGAGATATGGAATTGGTTGATGTGACCAATGATGCCGTAGTTCAGGTTAGATTACTCGGCGCATGCAGTGACTGTTCCATGAGTGCCATGACTTTGAAAGCAGGATTGGTTGATGCACTTAAAACCGCAGCGCCAGAAGTGAAGTCTGTAGAAGCGGTTTCCTTTTAATTAATGAAGGTCAAATTTCTGGTTGTCGGGAAAACGGCCTTTGATTATTTGAAAGTCGGAGAGGAAATTTACCAAGATCGACTTAAACATTATTGCAGTTTTGAACGGATCGAAGTTCAAGATGTCAAAAACCCAAAGAATTTCTCCAAAGAAGAAATTAAACGAAAAGAAGCGATTGCTATTCTTTCGAAGTTATCACCGAATGATTTCCTTATTCTTTTAGATGAAAATGGAAAAGAATTTAGTTCCGTTGAACTTGCCAATTGGATTGAAAAAAGAAATTTATTACCTCAGAACATCGTTTTTGTAATTGGAGGAGCATACGGATTTGATAGTTCTATTTATGAGCGCATGAATATGAAATTGGCACTCTCAAAAATGACCTTTTCACATCAAATGGTTCGGATTATTTTTCTTGAGCAGTTATATCGCGCATATACAATCACAAAAGGAGAACCTTATCATCACGAATAAGATGGGGATAATTCACTTGAATCCAATTCTTCATCTTCATTAATACGCTCATCGCCTTCATCTTCAGAAATTGACTTTTCCTCAATTGGTTGAACTGTCAAAAGCATTATGAAAAAGGGCAGAAGTGGAGCACGAAGTCGAACAAGAACTCCAAAAATGATGGAGGTAAATCCTGTCATGAAGGCCATTAAAAAGACAAAGTAAACGGCATATGTTAAAATGTCGGTATTTCGAATCCGTTCCATTCGTTTGCCTCTGTTGTTAATCAAAAATATAAATGTTAGGTAGAGCAAGATGATACTTTCAACTGCGTTCAGTATTAATCCGGGAGAAAGAGCTTCCCAAGGAAAGGGGCGGTAAATTCCTGTAAACACGGCGAGCGGCATTGCTTTAAGCATTCCAATTGGTGTGAATTCTACAACCCCCAAGTCATATTTTTTTCCCGTATACAATGGATTGTTTTGGAAGTCTTTTTGAGTAACCTCTGCTTCAGTTAAATATTTTTGGGCGGATTCAGCACCAAAGTATACAGATGCGAAAGCCATACCAACAACAAGAATTAATGTATTCAAAATACGTCTAGCTAATTGATTTTCAACATACTTGTTTAACATTCGAACGTTGAATGCGAAAAAGAAAGGTCCCACCAAACACAAGATCATGAATGAGCGGATATTGCTGAGAATATAAACCAAAAGAAGAACGATAAGAATATTGAAAATTTTAATTTTTGCTTTACCTGAGAAAACATTGAAGAGAAGTGGGATGGAAGTGTACAAACAAATCATGATGATCGTATCTTTTGACAACCCTGAACACCAAAAAGCGAGTGATGGAATAAATAGAAAGTAAATAGCCAATTTTCTATAATTATGAATTCCAAAAGAAACAACGAAGTCATACAATTTGAAACTGGCTAAAGCCGAAATAAATGCGAAAATGACTGTATTTGCCAAATAACTACCTAAAGAAAGAGGGTTGATTAATGACATCAATTTACTAACGTAGTATCCTTCCGCCTCCCGTTGAATCCATCCAGGAGGATAACCGGTTTTAATGGTAAAATAATTGATATAGTCCGATTGATCGCGGTATTGGCCCCATTCGATAAAAAAATATTTTGGGGTTTCGTAAAGCAAATTTGTCAAACGAACTGATGCATCCCAAAAAGCCAAAGTATCTCCCCCACGAATAAAAAAGATATAATAGAATGCAAAAATCAAAGCAAAAACAAGCTTGAAATAAAAATTCCGCATGAAATAAACATAATGTTCTTTGTCCTTGTTTGCGGATTTTATGTACATGCAAATTCCGATAGCAATCAATAGCCAAATTAACGTCATCATGATATCAGTGCCAGTGAAAAACTGAAGTTTATTCGAGTGGTCGTTAAATAGAGCAATCGAAAAATCTATTTTCTTCATTCAAATTATTGGTTGAAGTACAATCAAAGTTAAGAAACTTGTTGTTTAAAGAGTTATTTCTTCAAAACATTCTACCTTTGTTTCATGTGTGGAATTACAGGATTTATTGATTTCAAGAATACTAGTTCGATGGAATCGCTGGTTGAAATGAAAAATTCACTTCATCATCGAGGGCCAGATGGAAGCGGAACAGAATTGATTCAAGCCGAATTCGCAACAATCGGTTTAGGTCATAGAAGGTTGTCAATCATTGACTTAACTGAATTTGGCAAACAACCCATGAAATTCAATGAATTTTGGATTTGCTACAATGGCGAGGTATACAATTATCAAGAAATTAAAAATGAGTTAATCGAACTTGGTCATCATTTCACAGGAAATTCTGATACGGAGGTCATTTTACATGCTTATGTGCAATGGGGTTCTGATTGCATTCAACGTTTCATTGGCATGTTTGCGTTTGTGATTTACAATGAAAAGACTCAAAACGTTTTTTGTGCAAGAGATCGGGCAGGTGTGAAGCCTTTTTTCTATTATTACGACCAAGATTTATTTCTTTTTTCTTCGGAATTAAAAGCGTTTCACAGGCACCCAAATTTCAAGAAGAAACTAAATAAATCAGCTGTTTCTGCTTTCATGCAATATGGGAATGTGCCGACACCTTACTGTATTTTTGATAATTGTTGGAAACTCAAGCCTGGACATTATTTGGAGTTTAATTGTGCTTCGAAAAATCAGTTGAATTTGACTCCAATTAATCAAAAGAAATATTGGTCCGTTTACGATTCTTATAATCTGCCTAAAAACATGATCTCTTTTGATGAAGCTAAAAAAGAAACCGAGCAAATTTTAACTTCGGCATGCAATTATCGGATGGTTGCCGATGTTCCGGTTGGTGTATTTTTAAGTGGCGGTTATGACAGTACTTCTGTTACGGCATTGCTTCAAAAAGATAGAACGGAAAAGTTAAAGACATTCACCATAGCTGTTCCGGATATCGGCTTGAACGAAGCACCCTACGCGAAAGATATTTCAAATCACTTGGGAACAGATCACACGGAAATTAGTTGTTCGCAGAAAGAAGCGATTGAGTTAATTCCGGACTTGCCTTTTTATTATGATGAACCATTTGCAGATAGTAGCGCAATTCCGACGACTTTAGTCAGTAAAGCGGCAAGGAAACACGTAACTGTTGCCCTTTCTGCTGATGCGGGTGATGAGGTATTTGCAGGATACAATCGCTATGACTATTTGCTTCGATTCGGCTCGAAAATGAATAAAATTCCAGGTTTTGCTCGTGGATTGATAGCTGGTTCAATGGATGTCATTCCTTCTGAAAAGATTCCAATTTTAAGAAACAAATACAATTTTCACAATCGCTACGAAAAATTGAAAGGAATTCTCAGAAATCCTTCGAATGAGAGCATCATGTTGAGCCTTAGTCAGCAGTTTACGGATAAACAAGTTCGAGAATTATTACTTGGTCAATTTAATTCTTTGAAAACAGCTTATGATTCAACTGAATTGAAAAATGAATTTTATTCTCCTTTGAGTTATATGATGGCCATAGATTATGAAACGTATTTGGTTGATGACATTCTGCAAAAAGTAGATCGGGCGACGATGACAGCAAGTTTGGAGGGTCGTGAACCTTATCTTGATCACCGAGTTATTGAATGGGCGGCCCGCTTAACAGATGATTATAAATACCATAACGGAGAGAAAAAGTATATTCTCAAAGAAATTGTTCATCAATACGTGCCCAAAGAATTGTTGGATCGACCAAAAATGGGATTTGCAATTCCGATTGCTAGTTGGTTATCAACTGATTTACGTGACTTGGTTGAATCTTATATAAATGAAAAAACAATTTTATCACAAGGGATTTTCAACTGGAACGAAGTAAATAAAATCAAAACTGCTTTTTATAAAGGAAAAAAAGAATACGATGTGAAAATGTGGTATTTGTTGATGTTTCAAATGTGGTACGACCGTTGGATGAACTAATGGAAATTTCAGTCGAAAAGTTAGACCTTCAATTCAAAAAACCGAGCGGAACCAGTAGGGGAGTGCTCTATTCAAAACCATCTTGGATTATAAGGTTAGTTGATTCAACTGGAAAGTCAGGAGTTGGAGAATTTAGCGTGATTCCTGGTTTATCAATCGATTTTATAGACGAAGCGTCGTATGAATTTCAAATTCAGAAAATGCTTGATTTTTTGAGAGTAATTTTAATTCATCCAATTCAATATCAAGAGATAATTGAGAAAGTTAATGCTGAATTTCGCAACTTTCCATCGCTCGTTTTTGGTGTTGAGACTGCTATCCTTGATTATATGAATGGAGGAACAGGATTGATTTTTAAAAATACGTTCGCGATTGGTGAATCTGAAATACCAATCAATGGTTTGATTTGGATGGGAACCAAGGCCGAAATGAAGAATCAAATTCAAGAGAAACTCAAACTTGGTTTCAAAACAATAAAACTTAAAATCGGTGCAATTGCAATTGAAGATGAGTTGGAATTGATTACTGAGTTGCGTAGCGAATTAAATTCGGATCTAATTACCATTCGAGTGGATGCCAACGGAGCGTTCGATGAATCTAATGTTAGAGAAGTTTTGAAAAAGTTGAAACTACTTGAAGTTCATTCAATTGAACAACCGATTCAGGCTGGAAATTGGGAACTCATGTCTGAACTGTGCAAAGAGAATACCATTCCAATTGCCTTGGATGAAGAATTAATTGGCATTTTCGAGAAAGAACGAAAAATGGATTTATTTGATTTAATAAAACCACAATTTATTATCTTAAAACCAAGCTTACACGGAGGAATTATTGGTTGTTCAGAGTGGATTGAATTAGCAGAGGAACGAAATATTGGTTGGTGGATGACATCCGCTTTGGAATCTTCAATTGGATTAAATGCAATCGCCCAATTCACCGCAAATTACTCCATCGAAATTCCACAAGGTTTGGGAACAGGCGGACTTTACACGAACAATTTACCTTCAGATTTGGTTATAGAATCAGGTTATTTAAAAAGAAGTATCAATGACATTGAATCCTGAAAATTGGAATCAACTTTCTTCCGAAGAACGTTACGTAATAGAGAAGAAAGGAACGGAATATCCTTTTACGGGATTTTACGATAAGTTTTATGAGGCAGGCACCTATGTTTGCAAGCGCTGTGAGTCCCCACTTTACACTAGTGAGAGCAAATTTAATTCTGGTTGCGGTTGGCCTGCATTTGATTCAAACATTGAGATGAATATTGAGCGTGTTCTAGATGCAGACGGAAGAAGAGTTGAAATTATTTGTCGCAACTGCAAAGGTCATTTGGGTCATGTATTTGAAGGAGAAGGATTTACGGAAACCAACACAAGGCATTGTGTCAATTCAATTTCGATAAAGTTTATTCCATATTAACGAGCTGAGCAAGCTGAGATTTCATCACATTGTTCGTAAACCATATCGTGCAGTATCAACTGCGCTGCAAGTGCTAACTGAGAATAATTTTGAGAATTATTTCCAAATCCACCTGCAGTATTTTGCCACATGTCAAGGATAATTTGTTGTGAACCGATTTTTGGTTGGATTTTATTCATTACTGCGGCTACATTTCCTGCTCCTGCATGATAGACATGTAGAACGAACAAACGAAACCACAAATCGCTCTCATTGTACGCCAAATTGTGTTTATCAAGTATTTTTCTGGCCTCTGGAATGCAAACTTTACTCAAAAGTCTTGCAGATCCGTAAGCACAACGTTCAAAGTCTTTGCGCTCGTCGACAGTCGCATTTACTGTTAGTCCCTGTGCTCTTGCAACATCCGGCATTAATTGAAAAGCTCCGTATGCACCTGAAACTGATTTTTTAAGTTGCCCTGGACTTTCGATCAAAAGAATTGCCTGCGCATACCATGGATCAACTCCAAATTTTTCGAAAGCTGCAACTCCTTTTGAAAGAGAAGGATACACCTCTTTGAATTTATAAAAGTCATTTTTACCAGTGGTGACAAAAACCTTCTCATTTTGATCAATTCCGAACTCAGTTTTCAGTTTCGTTTTCAGTAAACTTTTTTGTTCTTCGGTTTGTAAGTTCCAGTCTTTGATGGCCATTTTTTTCAAAACAACACGATTCGAAGCCACATTTACCAAACAAGAATCTGGAGACAACAACATAATCTGTTTCCAAAATTGAGGTTGAGGAAGTATGTCCCAACGATCCTGAAAAATAGATTCGGCATGCATAATCGTGCTTACATTTTTTTCCTTTTTCACCATGATTTTTTCATTTGCCCAATTGTTGAGTGGTTGCGCATACATGTAAGATATTAAATTAATTACTAAAAATGAACAAAATAGGTTGAAACGCATATAGAATTATTTCGTTTAAAATTAAACTTGAAACGATTGAATTGATTAAGTGTTACGAATTAGTTTGTAACATTGTATTGTGGAATATCCTACCGATGAACTATTTCTATAAAATTTTTAGTTTCCCATTAATTATCTTAGTTAGATTTTATCAATTAGTTATTTCTCCATTATTTCCGCCTTCTTGTCGGTACACCCCAACCTGTTCACAATACATGATTGAAGCTTTAAAAATATGGGGTCCGTTCAAAGGAATTTGGTTAGGAATTAAACGAATTGCAAGTTGCAGACCTGGAGGTGGTTATGGGCACGATCCAGTGCCTCAAGGTAAATCAAGAAGTTAAGATTTTCCAGCCTCTTTGATCATAAATCTTTATTAAATGGGTAAAATCTTCAAGGTCTTTTGCTTGTTCCAATATGTCTAAAACATGTATTTCATACAATTGTAATTTTTTAAATTTATTTTCTTCAATCATCGCAAACCACTGTTTTAATAGTTTAACAGATTCATTTTTTGTTTGAGGAAAATCAACATATTTGACTGAACTAAAGAAATGAATTTCTTTTTTGGCTCTTGAAAATAAAACATTCAGTCGTTTTTCTCCACCTATTCGATTAATGGGTCCGAAACGCATTTCAAAATTACCTTCTTTATTTTTTCCGTAACCGAAACTAATAATCAATATATCGCACTCATCGCCTTGAACTTGATCTAGCGTTTTGAAAAATAGTCGATTGGATTCTTCTAAATATTCAATTTGTGATGCGTATCGAGCAGGAATATTTTGAGTAATGGATTTTAATTGTGCTTCCGAGAAGGCAACAACTCCAATGCTACTTTCTGCATCAATACGGTCAATTTGTTTTGTAATAAATGAGGCAACTTTTTCTGCTTCATATTCATTGACGCCATCTATGAAAAACCCATTTTCTATGAAATGATGTTTAATGCGTTCGTTTTGTGTATGACCAGCATAGTCAAAACAACTAAGTTTATTTTCGTAAAAATGACGATTAGAGAATGAAATCAGCTCTTCTGATTCACTTCGGTAGTGATTTGTTAGTTCAATGTTATTGAAATGATATTTGGCTTGATGAAAAACACTATGTTCATTATCATTTGATGCAAAGAAATACGAAGGATCCATTTGATTTTCATCTCCAGCAATTAAAGTGCGTTTTACGCGTTGTAAGGTTCCAATAGCATTTTTGAAAGGCATTTGACTAGCTTCATCTATAATTCCAAGGTCAAAAATTTCAGTTTCAGGAGGAAAGTAAGTGGCAATTCTAAGTGGGTTAGTCATTAGAATCGGTTTTATAACCAACAGCCATCTTTTAGCCTCGCTTTCGTAAAGTTTACGAAAATTCATGTGTTGTTTCACTTTCCCAAATTCTTTAATCAAAATACTTTTGCCAATTTTAAGTTCGGCTTTTAGTTTTTGTTCCTCTTTTGTCAATTTACGATATGGGGTTTCAATTAACCTATGATAGTGGTCAAATTTTTCTTTAATCCTAAGTTCGATTTCATTTGAATTACTCTTGAATGACTGGATTTTTTGTGTTTCGTGTCTAAGCGCAGCTTTTATCCATTCTTTTTGAATTTGATTTGTCGGAATTTCAAGGAGCCCAAATTGACTTCTCCACAACGAAATGTAGTATTGATTCAAATATTCCTTTACGCTTGAACATTTTTGTAACTGCTCTCTAATTGACTTAGGTAAATTTTCGATTAGATTAAGTTCACACAAAAAGAATTCCTTTTTTGCATTAAGTTTGAAAAGGTATTCTAAGATATTATCTTCTTTGCCGAAGTTAAAAAAATCATTTAGAATTTTCTTCAAGTTTGAAACTTGTGAATGCGTATTTTTATAATTCAATTTCAAATCATCATTTAAATTGAAGTACCAATTCCATTTTTCGGACGAATGATTAATTGTTGAGTCATAAATCAATTTTAAGTCAAGAGTAGATTCAATCCCAAGTTCTTTTAATTCAAGTAAAAATTTGTTTTTTCCTTCCTGAAAAGCAAGTTGTTTTAACAATTCATCGCAAGTCGAAATTGGGTCAAGTTGCCTTGATCTCACCCATTTTTTCCAAATAAATTTGAATTTTATTCGATCTTTTAGACCTTTTTTAATTGAAAGACTTTTTAAAAGTTCGAGTTCTTTTTTTGATGGAATCTTAATCCAATGATTCAAACTTCCTTCCCATTTTAAACTGTTCTTTTCAATTTTAATCGATTCTGCCTGTAATCGAATTATTTTTTGCGGGTTCTTAAAAATTAATTGCCCGTATTTTTCATACATTACTGATGAGAATCGTTGAATTAAAAGTAATTTCCCAACGAGTTTATCCAGATCATTTATTGTCTCAACTGGATGATAAGGCAAAAGAGAATCGAGAAGTTTTTTACACTCCAAGATTGCAGAAAGAAATGTATTTTCATTCCATTGGCGATTGAAAATGAGTTTATTCGTAAGTTTGAATTGACTTTCATTAATCGAACTTAAAAGTTGCTCGCTTTCTTTGAATTCTTCAAATGTTGTTCTTTCAGAGATGATTAGAGAATCAGATTTTTCAATTTTTGAAACAATTTCTTTTATGCTATATTTTGCATTTTTTTGTTTAGAAATTAGTTCATTAACAGAGTCTAGAATGGAAAATTTATATTCGAATGCAATTTTAATAACTACATCATCTTTAGATAAATAGTCCCATGTTTTCTTTAAGTCTTGAAATATTGGTTTATTTTCATTTTTCGAATAATTAACAAGGCAAAATCGATGAAGTCCAGCCTTTTGCAACCTTTTATAAACCGCATCGAGTGAGGCCTTTTTTTCAGACGACATCAAAATAGAAAGATTGCTATTAAGCGCACTACCAATTGCGTTAACAATTAGTTGGGATTTTCCTGTACCTGGCGGACCATGTAAGACAATTGAATTTGATCCTACTGTTTCCAATGCAATCTTCTGTTGATGATCCCATTGAAGAATTGGTTTTATTTTCCAATCAAAAATAGAAATTGACTGATCTTCTTCTAACATTAAAATTTTAGACAGGTCTTTCGAAGCTTTATTGATTTTTATAATTTCAGATAAATCGCGATAAATTTCAAAACGGTACGGATGAAAATTACCAATTAAGCAGATGGATTCATCAATTTCCAATCTTGAAGCTTGAATTATTTTTTTAAATTCATTAATTGAATTAATTTCTTTATTGTGATCAATTTCAAGCAGATGGATGAGATAGGGGTTTAAAAAGTATTCGCCAACTTCCGTAATGTTGAAACAATTAGCTTCACTTTCGATTTTGAGCTCTTTCAGTAAAATTGGTGCCTCAATGTGATTACCTGAAGAGTCTATTGCTGTTATTAATCCGAACGATTTACACAACGGATTAATACCCGATTCTCTTTCAATTTTCCTAGCTTTTTTGTAAATGTCTGAAAATGGACTTCCCTTCTCGAAGTTTTCATTGAAAATTAGGGCTTGCCCGTAATCAATCTTAGAAAGAATATCATTTTTCTTCGAAACAGATTGATTATGAATAAATGAATGAAAATAGTCTTTTAAATTAGTATTCAAATTTATTTTTTAACTATTGGATTAGCGAATTTAAAAAAAAAGCAACCATTGTAAGAATTCCTCGTTTCAATTTTGATATGATTTTCAAAATAAATATATTTGTGAATACGTCATTTTTGAATTTTATTACATCTTTTACAAGAACTTTTATGAAATGCAATTTCATTGTTATTTTCTACATCTTCTTCTCGGGAATTTTGTTCTCGCAGTTGGATGCAAGTTTCTCTTCGCCAGATGTTGATCAATGTCCCGAAAATTTATTTACCTTAAATGCCACAAACTCTTCCTATTCATCATACAATTGGTCAATAACAGGACCTAGTGGATATTCCTCATCGCCATCGGGTAGTTCTGTTGCTGTTTATTTAACCACCTCCGGACAATACACTGTAACCTTAACTGTATCAAATGGAGGGCCAAGCCTAAGCAATACACAAACAAACTATTTAACCGTATTTACAAAACCAACAATTAGTTACGTTTTAACTCCAACAACAGGATGTACTCCTCTAAGCGTCAATTTTAATGGTAGTTGTACACCAGGATCTGGTTCGCTTCAGTCTTTTTTAATAACCACGGGCACGGGAGGCTCATCAAGCGTTGAAGATTTTTCATATACATACACCTCAGCGGGAACTTCTACGCCTAATGCAACAGTTACAAACTCATTTGGTTGCTTTACAACACAAAACTTATCCCCTGTCACAGTAAACCAATCAGCTTCTTTATCAAGTCCATTAAACCCAAACTCCATTTGTAGTGGTTCAGTTTTTAATTACACTCCGACTAGTGCAACCGCGGGCTGCACATTTTCTTGGTCCAGGGCGAGTAACGCTGGAATTGTTCAGGGGGCGAGCAACGGAACAGGAAATATTAGTGAGACTTTAACACTTGTAAACGCAACTGGATCGAATGTTTCAGTGACTTACGTTGTCACAACCACAGCGCCAAATGGGTGCCAAACGCAACAAAATGTTATTGTTTCAGTCATGGCCTTACCAGCCGTTTCTATTTCTCCATCGAGTTTAACTATATGCAGTGGACAAAGTGATGTGTTAACAGCAGCTGGATCACCCGCAGGTGGAACATATTCCTGGTCCAATGGCCTAGGATCAGCTTCCACTGCTACGGTTTCTGCTGCGGGAACATATTCCGTAACTTATTCTTCTGGCAGTTGTGCAAGTGCCCCAGCATCTGCAACAGTAACGCTCACCTCCGCACCATCAGTAACGGTTTCAGTTTCTGAAACTTCTGGAATAGCAAATAACGATGCGGCAATTTGTGTTGGTGCGAGTGTTACATTAACAGCGACTCCTTCTGCTGGAACTGGAACATATGTTTGGTCTCCTACAACTTCTCTATTTGCAGATGCTGCATGTACCATTCCTTATGTATCAAGTAATTCCATGGCAACAGTTTATGCAAAACCTAACGCAACGATAACCTATTCTGTCATATACACATTTGGTTGCCCAAGTAGTGCGGCATCACAACAAATAACTGTCAATACAGCTCCTGTCAATAATTATACAACTGGAACGAGTAATGCATGTGCTGCTCCTGTTACAACAGTATACAATTCAACGGCGACAAATGCAGGAAGTGGAACAACTTGGACTTTTCCAGGTGGAACTCCAGCCACAGGGTCTGGATCAGGACCAATAACAGTTAGCTATTCAGCTGAAGGAAATTACAGTATAACGATGACTAGTACCTCAACTGCAGGATGTTCAGCTACCAATACTTTTCCTAATGCCATAGTTGTAGGTAATGGTGCGGCGCCCACATCTTCCATGACGACATCTACTCCATTGAGCCAATGTTTTACAAGTAATAATTTTTGCTTCACATATACAGGCACAGGCGCTGATACATTGAGAGTAGACTGGGGAGATGGTTCACCTTTTGAGTTTTATGATCAGAATGTTTCTTTTTGTCATTCATACGGAAGCACCGGTACTTTTACCGTAACTTTAATTCCATTCAAAACATCTGGTACGGCATTAACCTGTTCTGGTACTGCTTCTCAAATGACAGTTACAGTCACAGGTCCAAAAGCTTCATTCACATCAAGTGCTGTTTCTTGTGACAATCAATTAAATAGAACATTTACAAATACTACTACAGGAACAACTGGCATTACTGTAAACTATTCATGGAACTTTGGAGATCCTGCATCTGGCGCAAATAATACTTCAACTTTGACTTCGCCATCTCACACTTTTAGTGCATATAGTTCTACGGCCTATACGGTTACACTTACAGCAACTGGCAATAATGGTTGTACTTCAACTTCTACAGCAACTATCAATTGTTATCCAAATAATTTAGCATCCTTTCAATCCTACAATTGTTGGCCGGCAAGTGCAACCTGTACCCCTGTGGTAACAAATGCTGTTTGTTTGGGTGGTACTTTGAGTTTTGTAAATACAACACCCTCACCCCAAATTACTCCAGGAACAGGTTCGAGTAGTACAACCACCCAATGGGATTGGAATGCCACCAATGGATTGCTATGGCAAACAGGTTCTTATTTCCGTGGATCACCGCGATCTTTAGTGTTTGGTGAAACTTCCGCAACAAATACAGGAAGTATTGCATGGACACCAGGAGTATATACCGTTTCGATGAGAAACAGAAGGGATAATGGAACTACGATATGCTATGATACGATTCAAAATACAATCACCATCCATGGAATTACGGGTACTTTTACCTTAGCTGATACAGTATGTTTAGGTGCAACTATTTCTCCCACCGATAATTCTCAAGCACCGGTTACTTCAATAGTTTCGAGAGTTTGGCAATGGGGTGATGCAACACCTAATACAACAGGTAATGTTGCCAATCCTACTCATGTTTATGCAAATGCAGGGACTTACACAATAACTTTAACCGTGACGGATGCATTTGGATGCACTAAAACAACAACAAAAAATGTAATTGTTCGAAAACCTCTAGCTAGTTTCACCGTTAACAGGAATTACATATGTAATAATCAAACAGTTGTTGTTACAAATAATTCAACAGGTGTTAGTTTAACAACCTATGCTTGGTCGGCAACCAGTGCCTCGCCAGCAACTGCAACGGGCTCTAGTTTTGGTACATTTACATTCAATAGTCAAGGAAATCAAAGTATAACGCTTACCGTTACTGATAATTTGGGTTGTGCAGACGATACAACAATTGCAATATCTGTTTTTAATGTCTTTGCGGCAGCTGCAGCTTCACAGACAAATTTTAGTTGTTTCAATCCTCCAAATCTTGTAAATTTCACTAATCTTTCCACTAACAATGTTGATAATACATCCGCTTCTTGGAATTTCGGAAATGGACAGACCTCATCACTTTGGAACCCATCTACCACTTATTCAGCTGCTGGAACCTACAATGTTACCTTAACTGTAAGTTCTCTTACTGGTTGTTCAAGTACTCAAACTGTTGCTACGATAACTGTTGGGGGGCCATCAGGAACATTGGATGTTACAAATGCAAATTTAACAGGTTGTACTTGTTATAATGCAACTTTCTCAGTTACAACAGGAAGTGTTACTGATGCAAAATTACTTTATGGGGATGGTGGATTTGTGAACTTAACGCCAAATTCGACACAAACATTATCATACAGCTATTGTAATT
This sequence comes from Bacteroidota bacterium, assembly GCA_016866415.1. Taxonomy (GTDB): domain Bacteria; phylum Bacteroidota; class Bacteroidia; order Flavobacteriales_D; family Crocinitomicaceae; genus UBA952. Next base: position 17,397 of record VGML01000017.1, read on the forward strand.
CAGGGTCCACAGCACTTTCATTTACTCCATCGCTGTACATTAGTAATGGCACCTGTAATGGTTATATAACATCTTCGGAGACAATTACGGTAAATCCTAAGCCGAGCATTGCCAATATCACTAATCAAACTTGTAGTGGAAGTGCTTTTTCAGTAACGCCAAGTGTGACTTCTCCGAATGTAATTCCAGCGGGAACTACCTATTCTTGGTCGGCACCAACAGGTACTGGCTTTACTGGTGGCGCTTCGGGAAGTGGTGCAACCATAACGGGAACATTAACTAATTCGGGAGCTACAGCGGTAACAGCTACTTACACCGTAACAGCCACTTCGGGAATAGCGCCAAATCAATGTACATCAACTTTCACCATTACAGTGACAGTTAATCCAACTCCTAGCATTACTAATATCACCACACAAACTTGTACTGGAAGTGCTTTTTCAGTAACGCCAAGTGCAACATCTCCGAATGTAATTCCAGCGGGAACTACCTATTCTTGGTCGGCACCAACAGGTACTGGCTTTACTGGTGGCGCTTTGGGAAGTGGGTCACCAATAACGGGAACATTAACCAATTCGGGAGCCACAGCGGTAACGGCTACTTATACGGTTACAGCCACTTCGGGAACAGCGCCAAATCAATGTACATCAACTTTCACCATTACAGTGACTGTTAACCCAAGACCAAGTATTGCTAATATCACAACACAAACTTGCAGTGGAACTGCTTTTTCAGTAACACCAAGTGTGACTTCTCCGAATGTAATTCCAGCGGGAACTACCTATTCTTGGTCGGCACCAACAGGTACTGGCTTTACTGGTGGCGCTTCGGGAAGTGGTTCACCAATAACGGGAACATTAACCAATTCGGGAACAACAGCATTAACTGCCGTTTATACTGTAACGGCCACTTCGGGAACAGCGCCAAATCAATGTACATCAACTTTCACCATTACAGTGACAGTTAATCCAACTCCTAGCATTGCTAATATCACCACACAAACTTGTACTGGAAGTGCTTTTTCAGTAACGCCAAGTGCAACATCTCCGAATGTAATTCCAGCGGGAACTACCTATTCATGGTCGGCACCAACAGGTACTGGCTTTACTGGTGGCGCTTTGGGAAGTGGGTCACCAATAACGGGAACATTAACCAATTCGGGAGCTACAGCGGTAACGGCTACTTACACCGTAACAGCCACTTCGGGAACAGCGCCAAATCAATGTACGTCAACATTCACAATTGCTGTAACCGTTAACCCAAGACCAAGTATTGCTAATATCACCTCACAAACTTGTAGTGGAAGTGCTTTTTCAGTAACGCCAAGTGTGACTTCTCCGAATGTAATTCCAGCGGGAACTACCTATTCATGGTCGGCACCAACAGGTACTGGCTTTACTGGTGGCGCTTTGGGAAGTGGGTCACCAATAACGGGAACATTAACTAATTCGGGAGCTACAGCGGTAACAGCCACTTACACCGTAACAGCCACTTCGGGAACAGCGCCAAATCAATGTACATCAACATTCACCATTACAGTGACAGTTAATCCAACTCCTAGCATTACTAATATCACCACACAAACTTGTAGTGGAAGTGCTTTTTCAGTAACGCCAAGTGCAACATCTCCGAATGTAATTCCAGCGGGAACTACCTATTCTTGGTCGGCAC